>CAITQY010000370.1 GCA_903894655.1 uncultured Gemmatimonadota bacterium | reverse complement strand
TTCACGGCGGCCAGGACAGGCCCCAGCATCCAGTTGGCCGCGCGACGAGCGTCGCCCGACGACGCAGCGACGGCTTCGAACCGATCGGCCAGCATGCGGTTCACGATGAGTTGTTCAATGTCGCCGGCGCCAAGACCGTACTGCGCGGCAAAGCGGTCTCGCTTGGCGGCGGGCAATTCAGGGAGCGCCGCCTGCTGACCTTGCACGAACTCGTGGGTGAGCACGAGCGGGGGCAGATCCGGTTCGGGAAAATACCGATAGTCGTGACTGCCTTCCTTGCTACGTGCAGAGCGCACC
Organism: uncultured Gemmatimonadota bacterium; assembly: GCA_903894655.1. Taxonomy (GTDB): domain Bacteria; phylum Gemmatimonadota; class Gemmatimonadetes; order Gemmatimonadales; family Gemmatimonadaceae; genus Gemmatimonas. The sequence continues at coordinate 11,741 of CAITQY010000370.1, read as the reverse complement.
TGATTGCGCTTCTCGTCGTAGAGCAAGGTTTGCTGTTCGACACGGCCGCCGCTTTCGAGGATGGCGCGCTGCCGCGCGAACTCGACCTCGACGGCGCGTTCGGCGGATGAGAACGAGTTGAGATTCTTGACTTCGGTTTTCGTGCCAAGCGCCGTCTGGCCGCGCGGGCGGATCGAGATGTTGACATCCACGCGAAGCGAGCCCTCTTCCATGTTCGCGTCGGAGACCTCGGTGTACTCGAGGATCTGCTTGAGGCGCCGGAGATAACTCAACGCGTCGGCGGCGGAATGAATCTCGGGCTCCGACACGATCTCGATCAGTGGCGTGCCGGCGCGATTGAGGTCGATTGCGGTGGCGTCGCGGAAGCGATCGTGCACCGACTTGCCTGCATCTTCTTCCATGTGCACGCGATGTACGCGGATCGCGCGCGGCGGCGTGGTGGTGTCATCGACGACGATGGTACCGCCAGTGGCGATGGGCTGATCGAACTGCGAAATCTGATAGCCCTTGGGCAAGTCGGGATAGAAGTAATTCTTGCGCGCGAAGATCGACGTCGTGTGCACGACACAGCCGAGCGCGAGTGAGGCACGCGTAGCGAGTTCGACGGCGTGCGCGTTCAACACCGGCAGCGCTCCGGGCAAGCCGAGGCACACCGGGCACGTGTTCGTGTTCGGCGCTTCCCCGAAGGAGGTTGCACAACCACAAAAGATCTTGCTGCGCGTCTTGAGCTGGCAGTGCACTTCGAGCCCGATCACAAGCTCCCAGTCGATCGCCGCGTCGGCGGCCTGCGATGAGGTGCTCACGCGCCACCCTCCGCGGCCATTGCATACTCGAGTGCGGCGGCGGCCTTGAACATGGTGGCTTCATCGAAGCGGGCCGCCATGAACTGGCCGCCAACGGGAAGGCCGTCAACGAGCCCGATCGGCTGCGACATAGCCGGAATGCCGGCGAGGTTGGCCGTTACGGTGTAGATGTCGCTGAGATACATGTCATACGGATCGGACACTTCACCGATGCGGAACGCCGGCGTCGGTGCGGTGGGGGTGAACAGCACGTGCACCCCGTTTGCGAAGACCCGTTCGAAGTCCTGCGTGATCAGCTCGCGAACGGTTTGTGCGCGACGATAGTACGCGTCGTAGTAGCCCGCACTGAGGACGTAGGTCCCTAGCAGGATACGGCGCGTGACTTCGGCACCGAATCCGCCGGTGCGCGTGCGTTCGTACATCTCACGAAGCCCGTCGGCGCTGCGCCGCTGTCCATATCGGACGCCATCGTAGCGCGCGAGATTGCTGGATGCTTCGGCCGGCGCCAGCACGTAGTACACGGGAATCGCGAGCGACGTGTGCGGCAGGGACACGTCGCGCACTTCGGCACCAAGTGCCCGTAGGCGCTCGAGCGACGTGTCGCAGTGCGCCCGAATGCGAGGATCGAGCGCCTCGGTGAAGTACTCGATCGGTCGACCGACCACGAGACCGGCGAGCGGCTGCGCGTGGTCGGCCACTGTGGCAGACTGCCGCAGCGCAGGCACCGGCAGGGCGGAACAGGTGGCATCGTAGGGGTCGTGGCCGGCGATGAGTTCGACCCCGAGCGCGGCGTCGAAGACGTTCTGCGCGAACACGCCGACGTGGTCGAGCGACGAGGCATACGCCACCAACCCGAAACGACTGACGCGTCCGTACGTGGGCTTCACGCCGACGATGCCGCAAAACGCCGCCGGCTGCCGAACGGAGCCACCGGTTTCTGAACCGAGCGCGAGACGCACGACGCCAGCGGCGACGGCGGCGGCGGAACCGCCGGAGGACCCGCCAGGTACGCGGGAGCGATCGACGGGATTCCTGGTGGGGCCGTACGCGCTGTTCTCGGTGGACGACCCCATTGCGAATTCATCCATGTTCGTCTTGCCGATCACGATGGCACCAGCCTCGCGCAGCTTTCGCACGGCGGTGGCTTCGTACGGGCTGACGTAGCCTTCGAGGAGGCGCGATCCACAGGTGGTCGGCAGCGTGAGCGTGGCGAGATTGTCCTTGATGGCGACGGGCACACCGGCGAGATCGCCGTTCGTGCCGATCACCTTGGCGGCCGCGAGCGATCCATCCCGATCGACCGACAGGAAGGCGTTGAGGCCCGTGGGACCGGCATCGACGGCGTCGTATTGGGACCAGGCCGCCTGGACCGAGTGCGCTTGCAGCGATTCTACGCTCATGCGTCAGCCTCGCTGTCGGATGCATTGGCCGAGGCCCCCGCATCACCGTGGGTCGCCAGTCGCGGCACCAGGAAGAACCCATCGCGGGTGGCCGGCGCGAACAGCTCGCGAGCGCTCTGGAGGGCGACGGGCGGCGCGTTGTCCGAACGCAGCGGCATTCCCGCCACGGCGCGTGCACCGAGGTCGGCCGGGATCGTAGCCTGCTGCAGCACGTCGATGTGGTGCAGGATGCCGTTCAGTTCCGCCACGAGCCCGGGCAGGCGCGTGACATCGATCGCGAGGCGCGCGAGTTGCGCGACGTGCAGCACATCATCGTTGGTGACCGACACCTACTCCCACCCGCGTTCGAGTTTGGCCTGCGCCAGCACCAACGTCTTCCGTCCAATCTCTTCGTCTTCGAAGTCGATGCGCACCTTCAAGTCGCGTCCACTACCCGTGAGTTCAGCGATGGTGCCCGACCCGAACTTGGCGTGTCGCACCTTCTCGCCGACCGCGAACATCGGCGCATCTTGCGACTCGTCTTCCGGCTCGGTGGGGCGATCCCGGCGCGACGGCGTGGAGAAGGCGCCCGCGCCTTTCCCAAAGGACGTATTGCCAGCGCCATACGATGCGCTGCCGTACTGGCTGGTCGGGCGTTTGGCGCCACCGCTGCCCGCACTGTAGCTGCTACGTCCCCACGAATCGTCCGCGTCGCGCCCGGACTGTCCGCCACCGATGGAGGCAAATCCCCCACGCCCCTCGGACTTGGCACGGGCCGTCTTCTGTCGTTCGGCCAGCGAGATCGTAACCTGCTTGAGAAAGCGCGACGGCATCGAGAACATCATCTCGCCATTCCGGCGGCGCTGCTCGGCGCAGGTGAGATACAATTTTGTTTCGGCGCGCGTGATACCGACGTAGAACAGGCGGCGCTCCTCTTCGAGCTGGCTCGGATCCTCGGCGGCGCGCGCCAGTGGGAAGAGCCCATCCTCGAGTCCGGAGACGAAGACGAGGGGAAATTCGAGTCCCTTCGCGTTGTGCATCGTCATGCAGGTCACGGCGTCAGCGTTCGGATCGAGCTTGTCGATGCCGGCCACCAGGGTGGAGGACTGCAGGAAGTGATCGAGTGGCGTGAGTCCGACTTCACCGCCTTCGTCGGCGACGACTTCCGCGGCGCCGGCGATGAGTTCGCGAACATTTTCGATGCGCTCCTGCCCTTCTGGCCCTTCCGCGCGCAGATGATCGGCGTACTTGATCGAGGCGGCGAGATCGCGCAGCAACTCGTCGACGGCGGAATCGACGGCGGCCGTTCGCAACCGTTGCACGAGCGACACGAAGTCGGCGAGCGCCGTGCGCGCCGCGGGGCGCAGCTCGGCGACGACATCGGTGCGCGACGCAATCGTGAGCAGGGGCACGCCTTCCCGCTGCGCGCGCTCGACCAGCAGGGCGATCGTGGCGTCACCGAGGCCGCGCTTGGGCACGTTGACGGCGCGGCGGAACGCCTCGTCGTCGGCGGGATTGGCGACGAGCTTGAGGTACGCCATGATGTCGCGGATTTCGCGACGATCATAGAAGCGGACGGCACCGACGAGGCGGTACGGGATGTTGCGGCGTCGAAACGAGTCTTCGATCGCGCGGCTTTGGGCGTTGGTGCGATAGAGGACCGCACAATCGCGCCGCGCGAGATCGGAGCGCGACATGCGCGCGGTGATGGTGTCGGCGATGAAATCGGCTTCGTCGCGTTCGTCGAGGGTCTCGACCAGGGTGACCGTCTCGCCGGCGGGGCGTGTGGCGCGCAGCGTCTTTCCGCGCCGCTCCGTGTTCTCGGCGATCACCGCGTTGGCGAGGGCAAGAATGTTCGGGGTGGAGCGGTAGTTCTCCTCGAGCCGCACGATGCGCGCACCCGGGAAGGCGCGCTCGAAATCAAGGATATTCCGGATGTCGGCGCCGCGCCATCCGTAGATGGATTGGTCGTCGTCGCCGACGACCATCACGTTTCGATAGCCGCCGCCCATGAGCTGGACGAAGCGGAACTGCGCGGCGTTGGTATCCTGATACTCGTCGACGAGCACGTACTTGAAGCGGCGCTGATAGTGCGCACGCAAGGCCTCATCCTGCTCAAGCGCGCGCACGGGCAACACCAACAAGTCGTCGAACGTAACGGCATTGGCCTGCTGCAGCGCGTATTCAAGGTCGGTGTACACGCCGGCCACGGCGGTCGTGAAAGTGTCGCGCGCGGTGCGGGCGTATTCGCTGGGCGAGACCAAGGCATTCTTCGCACTCGAGATCGCGCTCAGAATTGCCTTCGGAGCGAACTGCGTGGGACTGAGCTTACGACGCTCCATGACGCGCTTGACGGCACCGATGGTGTCGTCTTCATCGTAGATCGTGAAGTTCTGCTCGCGCCCCACGATCGGCGCGACGCCGCGCAGCATGCGCGCGCCAAGGGCGTGGAAGGTGCCGCACCACATGCCCTTGGGTTCGTGCCCGAGGAACTTGGCGATACGCGCGCGCATCTCGCCGGCCGCTTTGTTGGTGAAGGTCACCGACAAGATTTCTTGGGGCGCCACGCCGCGATCGCCAATGAGCCGGGCGATGCGCGTGGTCAGTACCCTGGTCTTGCCAGAGCCCGCACCAGCAAGCACGAGCGCCGGCCCGTCGTCATGGAAGACGGCCTCGCGCTGGCCTGGATTGAGGCCTCGCGTCAGCGCGTCGAGATCAAGCGCAGGCGACGCGGGGGCCGCGGGCACTGCGTCAAACAGGGAACCGGACCAACCCGTCGTCGTCATCCGTGCAAGATAACGTCGAACGCTGCGCCGCGGTCGGTGTCCGCGAGCACCAACTTGCCTTCGTGATTCTCCTGCACGATGCGACGGGCCAGCGACAAACCGATGCCCCAACCGCGATCCTTGGTGGTGAAGCCGGCGTCGAAAATGCGCGTACGCAACTTGCGGGGAATACCAGGGCCATCGTCCTGCACGCGAATGCGCACCCCGCCCTCAGGTGCCAGCATCGCCGACACCACCACCTCGCCATCACGACCAGCAAGGGCGTCCATCGCGTTTTTGATCAGCACTTCGAGGACCCATTCCAGCAGCACCTTGTCACCGCGAGTCATCATGGGACCATCGGGGTGCTCGCTGCGAATGCGGACGGTGCGCGCGAGGGTCGGGGCACGCGCGGCAAAGTACGACGCCAGCCGATCGACGAGGGCTGCACAGTCGACCTGCTCGTCACGCGGCGGGCGGCCGATTCGTTCAAATCGATGCGACACCCGCTCCAACCGCAGGAGATCCTGCTCCATCGCTTCGACGGCTCGTGACGCGGTCGTGGTGGTGACCATGTCACGCAGCAGTTCGAGCCACCCGGCCATAGCCGAGAGTGGCGTGCCCAGTTGATGCGCCGCCTCACGCGCCATCCCGGCCCACAGTTTCTCGCGGTCGGCCCGCCCGCGTTCGATGAGCGCGTAGAGGCCGAAGGCGACGAGCAGGCCGATGCCGATGGCCTGGAAGATCGGAATGACCTGCAGGCCACGGACGATGGGGCTGTCACCATAGTGCACCCCTCCTACGCCGAGCTGCAGGATGGGCGCGTTTTGTCGGTCCAGCTCCTGCATGAACGCTTTCGTACGTTCGCCGTCGAGCGGTGCATCGAACGGCAGATTGGCGACCGCTGACACGCGTCCGTCGGGATCGGTGAGCACGAGGGGCAAGCCCGATTCACGAATCTGCTGCGAGAGCTCCAGCAGGGTGACGGTGGGATCCTGCGTGGCGCTCGTGTCCTGCAGCGCCTGAAAGATCCGCGAGTACATCTGCCCCTGTCCCGCGGCGGCGACCCGCAGCTGTCGCACGACGTGTTGCGTGTACACGACGTACCACGTGAGCAGCCCCAGCACACCGAGCACCATGACGACGACGGGCCAACGGCGACGGCGCATCGGCGGCGGCGTTTAGCGGAGTTCGGCGCGGCCGAGGTACGGCTGCAGCGCCTCGGGAATCCGCACGGAGCCATCGGGCTGCTGGTGGTGCTCGAGCAGGCTCGCGATGATGCGCGAGAACGCGAGGGCCGACCCGTTCAGTGTGTGCACGAGCTTGGGCTTCTCACCGGGGGCGGGCCGAAAGCGAATGTTCGCCCGACGCGCCTGAAAGTCGGTGAACAAGCTGCAACTCGACACTTCGAGCCACTTCCCCACGCCGGGGGCAAAGACTTCGAGGTCGTAGGTCTTCGCGCTGGAGAATCCGGTGTCCCCGGCGGCCAGCAGCACGACGCGATACGGGAGCTCGAGCCGCTTCAGGATGCTCTCGGCCTGACTGGTGAGCAATTCCAGCTCTTCCAGCGAGCTGTCGGGATTGGCGTAACGCACCAGCTCGACCTTGTCGAACTCGTGCACGCGCAGGAGCCCGCGTGTGTCCTTGCCGGCCGCCCCCGCCTCACGACGAAAGCAGGCGCTGAAGGCGCAGAAGCGCTTCGGCAACTCGCTCGCGTCGAGAATTTCGTCGCGGTAGAGATTCGTGACCGGAACTTCGGCCGTGGGGATGAGAAACAGGTCATCGTCGGTGACGGCGTAGGCGTCTTCCTCGAACTTGGGAAAGTTGCCGGTGCCGGTCATGGACGCCCGATTCACCACGAGCGGGACCCACGTCTCTTCGTACCCGTGCTCCTCGGTGTGTATGTCGAGCATCATGTTCATGAGCGCGCGGACGAGACGGGCGCCCCGACCGCGATACACGATGAAGCCCGAGCCACTGATCTTGGCGCCGCGAGCGAGGTCGATCATGCCGAACGCTTCGCCCTTCTCCCAGTGCGGCACGATGGACGCGTCGGGTGTCCGTGGGGTACCCCACGTGCGCACCACCGTGTTACACGTCTCATCGCCCTCGGGCACATCCGGCAGCGTGATGTTGGGCAGCTCATAGAGCATGACCGACACGGCCGCCTCGGTTTCTGCGCGACGCTGTTCGAGGATGGCGATCTGCTCGCCGATGGCCCGCCCTTCGGCCATGAGTTCGGTGGCGTCTTCGCCCGCCTTCCGACGCTGCCCGACCTCGGCGGTCACCTTGTTCCGACGTGCCTGCTGGGCCTCGAGCTCTGTGATGGCGGCGCGGCGCTCGCGTTCGAGCGACTCGGCGCGATCGAGCATGGGGCCGAGTTCAGCCAGCTTGCCTCGACGGCGCATACCGTCGCGCAGATGCTCGAGCTGGTCGCGCAACAACCGAATGTCATGCATGCGAGAATCAGTTCTTCGGGATACCAACCGTCAGCGCGCGGAAACCGCAATTGCGGTTCACCAGCGAGCCGACCACGATGCGCCGCTGGGCGACGATGATGCTGTCCACGACGAGCTTCGCGTAGTACGGCTCGCCGTAAATGCACCCAGACGCAGGGAGCTGCAACACCACCGTTTCCCCGACGCCGATGACGAGCGTCGAATCGACCGTATAGCCGCGCTCGGGGGCGCGCTCGAGCGCGCTGTAGGCGCTCGCCGACTTGAGCATCCCGACACTTGAGACGCCGGCCGGCGGCAGCGGCACGACGGAGCGGACCGGCAGGAGCTTGACCTTGTTGTCGCTGGTGATATCGAAGGCGACGTCGAAATTGACGCCGCCGTTGGACAGCAACTGCGGTCGGGCCAGCAGTTCGGTCGTGAAATTGTACGCCGCCGGCAGCGCCGAGGACGTGCCCGTGAGCGCATACACGCTGAAGGTGCGCGCGGTGTTCTCGGACGACGCTGCGTTGAGCAGGTTGTTCGAGTCGCCGCAGGCGGCGAGGGCGACGGCCGAAACGATCAAGGCCGGAAACGACATGGCGCGCCGAGCGACTCGAGGCGCGCCGAGGAAACGAGCGAGCAGAATGACTCCCATGGTCGGAAGCGATAGCGGTACGGATGTGGAGGTTACCGCTCAACTCGTGTCCGGGCAAGCGCGTGGTACCGCAGTGCTCCTGCAGTGCTGCCACAGTGCTGCCACATTGCTGCCACATTGCTCCCGCAATCACGTGCGCAGCGTCGCTTGACTTCACCTCGCCGCGCGACCAGCGTTCCGCCATGCCCACCATTCGCGATCTCGTCAGTGCATTGCGCCGCCGCGACGGTGTGGATGCCGCCATCGTTTTAGGGCGCGACGGACTACTGATCGACGGCGCCACCGATGCCGCGTTGGACGCTGACGGACTGGCCGCCTTCGTACCACCGATGGCCCTCGCCGCCGCCGAAATGGGCGTCGCCGCCGGCCGTGGTGACTTTGGCCTCATGGTGCTCGAGTACGGCGGCGGCACTGTCGTTGTGTCCTCGGTGTCTCCCGACGCCTTCCTGCTGGTCCTCCTGCGCCCGGACGCCAATCTCTCGGCGCTGCTGTACGACCTTCGTCGCTTTCGGGCGCAGATCGCCTCGCTCGTCTGAGCGGGCTCCCGATGAGCGAGCGCCCGACGGTCCCGATGCCTGCCGATCCGGCCGCCAAGGTGACCGTGCTCGTGGTCGACGACGAGCCGCACATCGGGCGCATCATTCGAACGCGCTTGGAACAGGCCGGGTTCACGGTGCTGCTGGCGGAGCACGGCGCGGACGCACTTTCCCACCTCGAGGCGGTCCCAGCGATCGCGTTGGTGGTGCTCGATCTCATGCTCCCGGGGATGTCGGGGACGGACATCCTGCGCCTGCTGCGCAGCGACAGCCGGTGGCGTCCCCTGCCCTGCATCGTCTTGACGGCAGCAGGACAGGATGCGCAATTGCGCGAAGTCGAATCCCTTGGCGTCTCAGAAATTATGACGAAGCCCTTTAGTCCGCGGCGCCTGCTGGAGCGGGTCCGCTCGCACACCGGAGTGACCCATGCGGAGCTGGTGGCGACGGAGAGCGCCTCGGCACCGGTGACACCATGAGCGGCAGTGCCATGACCGGCAGTGCCATGACCGTCGGTGCCATGAATTGCTGGACCGTGGTCCTCGCGGGTGGCGTGGGCTCCCGCTTCTGGCCGCTGTCTACGCCCGAGCGCCCGAAGCAGTTGCTGCCGCTGATCAGCGAAACTCCAATGTTGCAGGACACGCTCGAGCGGATGCGGTCACTGGCGCCGTGGTCCCAGACGTTGGTGCTCACGAACGCGTCGCTGCGTGAGGCGGTGCTGGCGCTCGCGCCCGAGTTGCCTCCCGAGAATGTGATCGCCGAACCGCGTCCGGCGGGCACGTGTGCGGCGCTGGCGTGGGCGGCGCGGGTGATCGCGCAGCGGGCCGGTGGCGATGCCGTGATGATCTGCGTGCATGCCGACTGGGCGATCGGTGATGGGGAGGCCTATCGGGCTACGCTCGCCGAGGCCGCCCGCATTGCTTTCGAGGAGCGCGCGTTGGTGACCGTGGGCATCGTGCCATCGCGCCCGGATCCGGGCTTCGGGTACATCCAGCCTGGTGCTGCGGTGCGCGAGGGGGTGCATCGCGTGGCGCGCTTTGTGGAGAAGCCGGACCGTGCGCGGGCGGCGCAAATGGTATCCGACGGCTTCCTGTGGAACTCGGGCATCTTCGCCTGGTGCGTGGGGGATCTGCTCGACGAGATCCGCGCCCACACGCCCGAAGTGCAGCCGGCCCTCACCGCGGCCGGCGACGACGTGGCGGCCTTCTTCGCGCAGGTGCGGCCGGTGGCCATCGACGTGGGGGTGCTGGAGCGCAGTACCCGCGTGCTGGTACTGCCGGGGCAATACGGCTGGGATGACGTGGGCACGTGGGCCGCGCTGCATCGGGTGCGGGAGCGGGATGCGCAGAACAATGCGATGCTGGGCCCCGCGTTCGCGCTTCAGGCCTCGGGGAACGTGGTGCATGCCGACGGCACCCAGGTGGTGCTGTATGGCGTGGACGACCTCGTGGTGGTGGCGCGTGACGGACTCGTGATGGTGACGACCCGCGAGAAGGCGGCCGACCTCAAGACGCTGCTGGACGCGCTGCCGCCCGAGGTACGCGGGTCGTGATCACGCTCTATGACGACGCCGTGGCCCGAGGCTTCGAGCCGTTCGCCACCAGCCGTCCTTTGGGCGAGATGCGCGCGGGCGCGCCTCTGATTCGCGAGCGGTGGGAACTGCTGCTCGGCATGGGGTGCGGTGGCTTCGTGTCGGCGCCGCATCTGGATGGATTTGCGGAGTACGATGCGCCGGCATTTGTCGGTGGTCAGGCCCTCGCCGCCGGCACGTGGCTGGTGAATACGCGCGCCCTGCCCTTCCTGGACGGCCCGGCCATTGCGGTGTCGCCGTCGGCCATGGTGCTGACGATTGCCGGCCGGGTGGCGGCGCGGCGCCTCGACGCGGAGACGCGTGACGAGGGTGTGTTGGCAGCGCTGGCCGATGGATCGCATGTGCTGACGCACGACCGGGCGCTTCCCGACGGGACCGGGGATGCGGCCGAAGCGCTCGACGTGGATGGGGTGTGGCTGGACGAGATCTGGGACCTGATCGGCACGCTCCATCCACTGCTGACGCGCGACCTTCCGGCGCTTGCGGCGCGATGGCCCGTGACCACGCTGCACGCGGGCAGCGGTTCACCGGTCACGATTCTCGGTGCGCACCCGGTGTACGTGGAGGCGGGTACGACGATCGAACCGATGAGTGTGTTCGACACGAGTGGCGGGCCGATTCTGCTACGGCGCGGGGCGCAGGTGCAGGCCTTCACGCGGATCATGGGTCCCTGCTACATCGGGTGTGACAGCGTCGTGACCGCCGACCGGATCGCCGGCTCGGCCATCGGCGATATGTGCCGAGTGCATGGCGAACTGTCGACGTCGATTCTCGTGGGGCATTCCAACAAGGGCCACGACGGGTTCGTGGGACATTCCGTGCTCGGACGCTGGGTGAACCTGGGTGCGGGCACGATCACGAGCAATCTCAAGAACACGTACGGCACCGTCGCGTTATGGACGCCGGACGGGGTGCGTGACACGGGGCTGCAGTTTCTGGGCACGATGTTCGGTGATCATGTGAAAACCGGGATCGGGTTGCGCCTGACCACGGGGTGCGTGCTGGGCACCGGCGCCAACGTGTTCGACGGCATGCCACCGAAAGCGGTGGCACCGTTCTCGTGGGGCGCCGCGCCCTACGAGCCGTTCGCGGTGACGAAGTTCGTGCAGACGGCGGAGCGCATGATGGCGCGGCGCGGCGTGCCCCTCAGTGAGCGCAGCCACGAGTGGTGGACCAGCGTGCACGCGATGAGTGGCACCGACGGCCGCTGGCCACGACCCTGAGCGTGCGGTTGCGCGCCGCGTCCCCCGTGGCGGACGGGGACGAATGCTCCGCATAACCGTCCTCGGGAGTGGAAGCCGCGGGAACGCGATCCTGATCGATGGCACGGAGGGCGCGGTGCTCGTCGATGCGGGATTCGGACCGCGCTCGCTCGTTCGGCGGCTGCAGCTGGCGGGGCGGCGCGCGGAGGAGATCCGCGCGCTGTTGCTGACACACGAGCACACCGATCACGCGAGTGGGGCTCGGGCCGGGTGCGGGCGCTGGGGGTGGCCACTGTACGGGTCGGCGGGGACGCTCGATGCGCTGGACACCGACAGCGGCACCAAAGCGGACGGGCGACCGCGGGCGCCTGCGCT
>CAITQY010000369.1 GCA_903894655.1 uncultured Gemmatimonadota bacterium | reverse complement strand
GTGCGCCAGAATGACGAGGCGGCGCGGCGAGGGCAGCACGAACGGAGTGGCGCCGGTGTCCAGCGTGGCGTCTCCGGCGGTGGAACAGGCGCGTGGTGTCCGCCCGATCCATCCGCGCAGTGCCTGCGCCATCGCACGGCGTTCGACGTCGACCGACGCCTGCGCTGTTGCGTGATGCAGCGCGGCGTGCGCCCGGCCGCGTCGAGTGGCGACATTGGTCGCGGCGTGCATCGCGCGAATGAGCGAAGCGCGCCACGAGTCGGCGGTCACGGTGGTGCCGTCGAACGCCGGCACGAGCCACCCGGCGTCAGCGCCGACCAGGCGACGCGACAGCGCGCTGTCGGTGGCGATCACGGGCACGCCGCAGGAGATGGCTTCGCGGAGCGTGCGCGCTCGTCCTGATGCCACGGCGGCGTGCAGCAGCACATCACTGGATCGATAGAGCGACGGCATCTCGTCGGCGCTGATCGGCGCGCGGTCGATCCACAGTGCGGGGAGATTGGGATGACGGCGGCCGGTTGCGACGTCGGCGATGATTTTCGTGCTCCATGCGCTCACGACGCCCGGCTGCCAGGTGGGCAGCACGAGGTGGAGCAGTACGTCGTCATCAGCCGTGAATGCGCGCTCGTATGCGTCGACGACGCGCGCCAGTGCGCGGTGTGGTCGATCGCCGCCGATGAGGAGAAAGCGTGTCGCGGCGGTCGCCGGCTTGCCATACGGCGCGCCATACGGCGCGCCATACGGTGTGAAGCGGCAGGTATCCACCGGCGACGCCATGACGACCACGCGTGATGCCTCGGCGCCGATGGCCAGCACGGCGTCACGCGCTGTATCGTGCGGCACGACGACGACATCGGCGCGATCGCGCAGCGTCATCACGAGACATGGTGGCACGCGGTCGGTCACGACGCTGCCGGTGTCCACGACCCACACGCCGTGTAACGGCGCGCGCGGGGAGGCCGCGAGTGCCTCGTCGTCGAGCACCGTGAGGTGCACGGCGGCATCGAGGAGCGTGACGTCGGCATGCTGCCACGCATCGATCGCCGGGGACGACCATGAGGGTCGCACCCCGCGGTCTCGTGTGTGCCATGCATACGGGACGTCGCCGTACTGCTGCAGCGCCAACAGCCATTCGCTGGCGTTCGAGTGACGACGACGGGGATCGCCAGTGCCGCCGTCGATGACAACGCCGCTGGCGGGCCGCCGCGGCAACGCCTCTGGAGTTGCCACGGTCCGCGCGCGATACACCGTACGCTCGATATCGGCCAGACGCGCAGTGATCGCGTCCCCCACCCGTGACCACGGCCATTCGGTGACCATGTCCTGTCGCGCGCGCGTACCGAGGTCGCGCGCTTCGGCGCGGTCGTGATGCACGCGGCGGAAGAGCGTGGAGAGGTGCGACGCGTTGGGGTTGGCCCAGCGCTGTCCGGTATACACCGGTACTTCGGTCGCGTCGGCCGGCACGAGGCCGTCGCTGTCGATCAGATAGCCGTTGTCGGCGTTCAGGAATGCGAGGTGCGCGCTCCAGTTCGTGGCGATCACGGGCACACCGCACGCCATCGATTCCATAAAGGGGCGACCCCACCCTTCGCCGCGAGTGGGGAGCACAAACGCGTCGGCCATGCGGTAGAGTCCCGGCAGATCGCGAGCGGCGACGTGCTCGCCGATCAAGACGATCGGTGCGACGTCGCCACGCGTGCGGCCACAGGCGTTGGTCAGGAACTGATCGATCCGCTCATTCAGGATGTCGGCGTTCCGGCGTCCATCCACCTTGCCGATCGGATACGCGCGGATCACGAGCGTGACGTCGTCGTCCGGTGTGAAAGCGTCGGCCCATGCGCGCAGCAATACGTCCCAGCCCTTTCGCAGCCGCCACTCGAACACACTCAGGAAGACCGTGCCGCGAACGCCGGGCACCGGATACGGCGTGACACCGGGGTGAAAGTGTCCGCTGTCGATGCCGCCCGGGATGATGTGCATCGGTACGCGAACGCCAGCGTCCCGGAAGGTCCGCGCGTTGAAGTCGCCGGTGACCCAGAGTTCGTCGAGGGCATTCGCACCGGCCACCCAATGTCCGGGCAGACTGTCGGTTTCGAACATGGAGCGTCCGACGGAATACACCGACTCGTCATGGGCGGAGACGAAGCTGTCGATCGTCGCGTGCTGCACTTGGATGAAGGGGCCCGGTACCGGGCGCTCAAGGCAACGGGTCAGCGACGCCAGGTGATCCGCGGTCAGCGTCTCACGAAAGCCGACGGATTCCTTCGCGCTGCTCCGCAGGCAGACAGGCACTCGCCGGGCGTCGAGCGACGCGACCATGCCGCGCACCTCGTCGGCATATCCGGTTGGTTCGAATACCGGACCGACCCACACCACGGGCCGCATCAGACGCGCTCCGGTGCTGACCGCAGCGCGTCTTCGGCGCGCCAGTGAGCGGGGCGCGAGCGGAGAATGGGAGAGTGAGGCATGGCAGGCCACTGAAAAGCATGGACCGTGCCATACGTAAACAATTCACTTGAAACGACTTACGGAAAATCGTGACGGCCAGGCCGACCGAGGTTCGGCAATCGCGTCCCTCGCGAGCGGCAGAATGTGCCGGTATCAGCGGGGCAGGGCGCGGGCGAGATCGTCGATCACGCCGTGCCAGTCACCCGGGGTTCGCTGACGAATCAGCTGAACAGACGGGTACCACGGGGTCGTCGTGGTTCTCAATCCCCAACGCCAGTCGGGGGTGAAGGGGAGCATGACGACGGTGGGGATCCCCATCGCGCCGGCCAGATGCGCGATGCCGGTGTCGACGCTTACCAAGGCATCTAATTGCGCCAGTATACGCGCACTATCAAGCCAATTTACAGACAACTCCGGCCTTGAGAGTCGATCATGCTCGATCGCATCGGTCGCGCCGTATTGCAGCGATACCCACTCCACATCGGCCACGTCAAACAGCCTCGGCAGCAGCGACACGTCCACGTCGCGCAGGGTCGTCGCCAGGAACGCCGGATTCCCCTGCCACACCACCCCCACCCGCGGTCGGCTTAAGGCCGATCCTGACGTCGATCGTGGAGTCGCGGCCGCACCGGTGTGGAGATACGGCACGCGCTCGCTGGCCACGTCGGCGCCGCTTCCCAGCCAATGCGGCAGCGAGAGCATCGGGACGTACAGGTCGGTGGTCGGTGCCTCGCCTTTCGGCACCGCGTCGAACCCGCTGGCGACGAATAGCGACCACGCCGATGTGTGACACTCCACCACCACGCGCGTGGCTCCGCGTCGCGACAGCTCCGCCGCGTAGCGCACGAACTGGAAGTTGTCGCCCTGACCCTGCTCGGCGGTGACCAGTATCGACTGCCCGTCGAGCGGCTCGCCATGCCATGCCGCGGCGCCCGTCGTGGGCGGGGAGGGCAGACCACGGTGTTCGAAGTCCGCCCATCCAGCGGCGCTGGGGCCATGCATCAGCGACGTCAGGGCGCGCTGGAGCCGCGTTGGCCCATGGGCCGGGCGCACCGATTCCGCCCGGTCCAGCCAATACCGCGCGCGCGTGAGATCGCCGAGCGCGTGTCGGATCTGCGCGGCGGTGAGCAAGAGCGATGGCTGCTTGGGCGCGATCGCCATCGCGCGTTGCACGATCGGCCATGCCCGCTGCGGGTCGCCGTCGGCCCGGGTGGCGCCAGCCAACGCGCCCAGCGCGGCGGGATCCTTGGGACGCGTGCGTACCACCCACTCGAACAGTTGCCGCGCCTCGGAGGGCGCGCCGGCATCGAGCAGCGCCGCACCCAGCTCATACATCGCGGTTACGTCAGCACTGTTTATAGAAGACGGGCCGGACGCCGCGTCCGTCGCGTGATGAAACACGGACAGCAACGCGCGGCGCACGGCCATCGTGTTGCCCGCCAATCGCCACGCGTTCGCCACCATCAGTGCCGCCGTGATCTCGCCGGGCACTGCGTCCTGCACCCGCGTGAACGCCGCGGCGGCGTCGACGAAACGACCGGCCTCGAGCGCGGTCTGGCCCGCCACGAGCCACGCTTCGATGTCACTGGGGCGATACGTCATGCGACACGGCCGATGTGAACGAGGCCGAAATTGTGACGCTCTGTTCCATCCTGCCGGGGCATGTGCACTCTCCCGCTCAAGTTCTGCGCTGCTCCACCGAGAATAATACCTGACCGCGATTCGATAGTCGGATCCGGGCGAGGCACGGATGCCTCAGAGTACACATCACGGAGGATAGTCTCATGCGTATCAACACGAACGTCGGCGCCATCACTGCTTCGAAGAACATCTTCGTCAACAACATGGCGACGGAGAACAGCATGCGGAAGCTGAGCTCTGGCCTCAAGATCAGCCGTGCGGCTGACGATGCGGCGGGTCTCTCGATCGCGAACAAGCTGCGTACGCAGAGCCGCTCGCTCACGCAGGCGGCCTCGAACGCCGAGCAGGGCAATGCGATGCTCCAGATCGCGGAAGGTGCCGCGTCCACGATCCAGCGCATCATCGAACGTCAGAAGGAACTGATCACGCAGAAGGAGTCGACGGGTAACAACAGCACCGTGTCGGCCACCCTCGGCACCGAAATCGCCACGCTGCAGACGGAATCGGCTCGTATTCTTGCTGATGCGGACTTCCAGG
>CAITQY010000368.1 GCA_903894655.1 uncultured Gemmatimonadota bacterium | reverse complement strand
GCTCACGATCCCGATGCATGTGATGATCCGTCCACACACGAACAGCTTTCTGTACGACGACGACGACATGGACGTGATGCGCCACGACATCGTCTCCGCGAAGTCGCTGGGGGTGAACGGTGTTGTGTTAGGACCGCTGCGCAGCGACTCCACGATCGACATGCGCCTGCTCGCCGAGCTCGTGGCACTGGCCCGTCCGATGAAGGTGACGTTCCATCGGGCCTTCGATCGCACGCCGGATGCGCAGGAGGCGCTGGAGCAGCTGTTGCTGCTCGACGTGGACTACGTCCTCACGTCTGGGCACGCCCGCACCGCGCTGGATGGTGCGTTAACGCTGCAGGCGCTGCAGGCGCGCGCCGGCGATCGGCTGGTCGTGCTGGCGGGGGGAAACGTCCGCGCCGAAAACGTGCAGCGCCTCATCAACCTGAGTCACGTGCGTGAAGTTCATGCGCGCGGCACCGATCCCAGTATTATCCGCGACGTCGTGCAGGCGTTAGTCACCCGAAAGCAGTAAGGGGGTAGGGAGTACGGGGTACGGTGTACTCCATACCCCCTACTTCGTACCCCTTACTTCGCCGTTATCATCGCGGCTTCCACGTGCCCTGGGCCACCTGCGGAACGAACTTGTCAATATTGCGGGGCGGGAACTCAATGGTCTTGCCCTGCTCCGCGCTCATGTACGCGGTCATGAGCAGCTTCACGACATCGAGTCCGTCGTGCCAGGTCAGCGCCGGCTTCTCCTTGCCGAGAAAGGCGCGCACGAAGTGGCGGTTTTCCGCCTCGTAGCCGTAGGCGATGGCTTCGTTCACCACCACGGGCATCTGCCCCGACTCAGCCATCTGCTTCTCCACGATGTCCTCGCCCGTCTTACCCTTCACGGCGCGCGAAAAGAACAGGCTGAGCCCCGAATCGAGCGAGTTCCACTTCATCGAGTATTCGGGACCGAGCAACTCGGCGCTGAGACGCAGGCCGGGTCCGACGAAGCTCCAACTCGTGGTGGCTTCGCCAATGGCCATGCCGCCGTCGGGCGTTTCGAACTCGATGGTGACGCTGGCGAAGTCCTCCGACGGCTGCTTGAGATAGTCGACGCCCATCGTCTTCTTGAGCTGCGCCGCATACTCCTTGCGCGACCACTTGAGCGACGCGATGTGGCCCGTGACGCGCTTGGGCACCAGCGTGGTGAGTGATTCGCCGGGTGGCGTGAGCAGTTGCCGGACCACCAGTACGGAGTGGCACAGCATGTCGTTCAGCACCCCACCGCCCTGCTGCTCGCCGTTCCAGAACCATGGGCTGTGCGGACCGTTGTGCTCTTCGGCTGCGCGCGCGAGATACGGACGGCCCGTGGTCGCGGCCCCACGCGCCCAGATCAGGTTGTGTCCAACGCTCACCTGCGGCGAGAAGTACTGGTTCTCGAGATAGCCGTGCGTGATGCCCGCCTTCTCCACGAGCGTGAGAATGTGCTTCGCTTCGGCCACCGTGCGTCCCAGCGGCTTCTCGCAGGCGATGCCCTTGAGCGTCGCCTTGCCCGACATGACCGCCGCGCACACCTCTTCGACGTTCTCGATGCGCGCATGGTTGGGGCCACTCAACCAGATCGCGTCGATGCTGGGATCGCACACCATCTCGGTGATCGACGTGTACGCCCTGCATTCACCGAGTTCGAGTTCGCGGGCGTACGCCGCGGCTGATACGGCGTTCTCTGCATTTGGGCTCCACACGCCCAACACATCGGCGTCACGCACCTGCCGGAATCCCTGCATGTGACAACGCGCGTTGAAGCCGGAACCAATGAACCCGATACCGAGACGAGGAGAGGCCATGACGTTGCGCGAGGAATGAGACTTAGGAGGCGAGCGCGCGAAGTCGTTCCTGCTCGACCAACAACCGACGAAGAATCTTACCCGAGGGCGATTTCGGAATCGTGTCCACGAACTCGACCTGACGCACTTTCTTGTACGACGACACCCGTTCCGCGACGAAGGCCATGACCTCGTCGGCGGTAAGGGGCGCTCGCGCCACCACGAACGCCTTGGGGATCTCCCCCGCGTCCGGGTCGGGCACGGGAATCACGGCCACGTCAGCGACCGCAGGATGGCCGAGCAGCAACGCTTCGAGTTCGGCCGGTGCGACCTGCATCCCCTTGTACTTGATCAACTCCTTCACGCGATCAACGATCTTGTACCAGCCCTGTTCATCGACCACGGCAACATCGCCGGTCTTGAACCAGCCGTCGTCGGTCATGCAGGCGGCCGTGGCGTCGGGCTTGTTGAAGTAGCCCTTCATCAGCTGCGGACCGCGCATCCAGAGCTCGCCCCGCTCGCCGGGCGCGCAGTCCTCGCCGGTGGCGGGATCGACCAGCCGGCATTCGGTGTTCGGCGCCGATGGGCCCACTGAGTCAAGCACGACGCGGCTGTTATCCATGGGATGGAAGTGCGTGACGGGGCTGGTCTCGGTGAGCCCGTACCCTTGTCGCACGGTGAGCCCAAGTCTGTCCTGGCAAGCCGATGCGAGCTCGGTGCCAAGCGGTGCCGCCCCGCTGAACAGATACTTGAGCTGCGATAGATCATAGTTCGCCACGACCGGATGCTTCGCCAGCGCCACCAGAATCGGCGGCACGATGTTGGCCATGCGAATCTTGTGGTCCTGGAACAGCTGGAGCATCCGCTCGAGGTCGAATCGCGGCATGGACACGATGCACGCGCCCTGACGCAGCGCGCCACCCATTACCACGACCATACCATAAATGTGAAAGAATGGCATCACGCCGAGGACGCGACTGGTGCTATCGATCACCTCGTTGACGGCCTGCATCTGCTGGAGATTCGCGACGAGGTTGCGATGCGTGAGCATCACGCCCTTCGGGATCCCCGACGTGCCGCTGGAGTACGGCAGCGCGGCCACATCGGTGGCGGGGTCGATCTCCACGACGGGCGGCGTGTTGCCATGCGCAAATAGCTCGCGGTATGGCGTCGCGCCGTCGGCCTCTCCGAACACGACGATTTCGCGCACGCTGCGGGCAAGCTGCGCCGCGGCCGAGCACTTCTCGAACAATTCGGGGATGGTGACGATCAGCACCGCTTCGCTATCGGCGAACTGCGCGCCGATTTCTTCGGCCGTCGCGATCGGATTGACGGTGGACGCGATCGCACCGATCGACACCGCCGCATAGAACACCACGGGGAAGTCGGGGAGGTTGGGACTGACGATCCCCACAACGTCTCCCTTCCGTATGCCGTGCGCGTGCAACCCGGACGCGACATGCCGCACCGCATCATCAAGCTGCGCATACGTGTAGCTCTTCCCCGAGACGCCGCAGATGATCGCGGGGTGGTCGGGAAACTCCGACACGCGCCCGAGGACGAAGGGGACGAGCGGCGTGTCCGGAATGTCCACGTCGGGATGCGGACTGCGAAGAATATTGGCTGCACTCACAAAGAGCTCCGGCAGACGGTAGGACGGAGAGAACGATGGCGAAAGTATAGCGTCAGGTGGCTACCACAGTCCAACCTTGCCCTTTACCGACTCGATGAGGGCCACGGGGTCGTAGCCCACGCCCTGACGGAAGACGAGTTGCACCTTTCGGATGTCGCCGATGTTGGCCGCGGGATTGCCATCGATGATCACGAGATCTGCCAGCTTGCCCGCCACAATCGAACCGGTGAGTGCACCACGGCCCAAATAGGTTGCGCCGTTCAGCGTGCCGATACGAATCGCGTCCAGCGGTGAAAATCCGGCTTCCACGAGCAGCTCGAGCGCGCGCTGATTCGAGTAGCCGGCAATCACGCCACCGCCGCCAGTGGGGTCGGTGCCGACGATGAGCGTGCCGCCCGCCTTGGCGAAGGCGCGTTCCATGGCCATGCCCTTGGGGAACGCCTTCGCGTACACCGACTGCGTATTGCGCTGCGTGCTGGCATAGCGCTGGGCGAACTGCTCACGCAGCGGCTCGATGAGCAGGTCGGTGCCCGGCGGCATCGGCCGGCCAGGCGTGAACGTTTCGAAGATCGTGAGCGTGCTGGTGACCGCAATCTTCTTGTCGATGAGATACCTGAACAGCGCCTGCACCTCGGCGCTTTCGGGATCAGTCTGCGCCAGCATGCTCTGCGCCGCGCCACCGCGACCGCTGCACGTGTCGAGCTTTTTCCCCGGCACGAAGTCGTTCATCGCGAAAAAGCCGTGCTCGAGATCATCGATCCCGGCGTCGGCGGCTTCGCGGTACGTCACCGAGCAGAGATGGCCGGTGATCTTGAGCCCGCGCTTGTGCGCCGCATCGGCCGCCGCCTTGAGCTCGTCGCGCGTGATGTTCATGTACGCCTTGAACGACGTCGCCCCCTGATCGGCCCAGTACTCCACCAACTTTCGCGCGTCGCTGGAGTCGCGCAGGATGGTCACCTGATTGAACCCCATGCCCGGCCCTTCGAGATAGGGCGCGGTCGCGTCGATCCACGGCCCCGGCTTCTCCCCGCGCGCAATCGCCTTCGCGATCAGCAGCTCGGCGAAGCCGTTCATGTTGCCGCCGGTGCGCATGCTGGTCACACCGCCGGCCAGATACAGGCGGGAGAAACTCTCGGTGAGATTGCCGTAGGTGCCGGCACCCACCGGATAGTACAGATGCTCGTGGACCATCACGAGGCCGGGGATCACGCTTTTGCCGGCGAGATCCATGACCTGCGCACCGGCCGGGATTGCAACGCGGCCCGCGGCACCGACGGCAGTAATGCGGCCATCACGCACCACGATGGTCTGTCCCTCACGGGCGGCGCCGCCGGTGCCGTCGATGACGCGCACGTTCGTGAGCGCCAGGACATTCGTATCGACTTTCACGTAGGACCGTGTAGCCGGTCCGACCGGCGCCCGCTGCGCCATCAGTGGCGAGGCGACGACGACGAGCACGGCGGCGGCGCATCGCGAGATGTTCAGTCTCATGCGTGAATCCCTCAACGTGGTGGCGGCACTGGCCTTGACGGACGCCAGGGCATCAGTGGGCAGATCGTGTTCGACGCTCACAGCGCTCCGCCGGCAAGTTGCGTCAGGGTGTCGCCCGTCACGCGGTAGACGGTCCATTCATCCTGTGGGCGCGCGCCGAGTTTTTCGTAGAACCCGATGGCGTCCACGTTCCAGTCGAGCACCGACCACTCGAGACGTCCGCAATCGCGCGAGACGGCCTGCTGCGCGAGATACTGCAGCAGCGCCTTGCCGATCCCATGTCCTCGATACTCGGGGCGCACGAACAGATCCTCGAGATAGATCCCGGGGCGCGCGAGGAACGTCGAGAAGTTGTGAAAGAACAGGGCGAAGCCGGCCGACGCGCCATCCCACTCGGCGAGCACCACTTCGGCGTACGGTCGTGCCCCGAACAGCGCCGCATCGAGCAGCGCATCGGTGGCGATGCATTCATGACGCAGCTTCTCATACTCCGCCAACCCCTCGATCAGCTCCCGGATGACGGGGACATCCGCCCGGGTGGCGGCTCGCAGTACCAGCGACATTGGGCGCGACTCCGTTAGTTCGAGGTGGTGGTCGGCCGCGCGAGGCGCGCCGAGATCCGCGCGATGCGCTGGCGATTGACGCCGAGGTCGCTGCGACCGACGCGTGAGGCCGAGCGGAAGCGATACACGTGTGCGACGGGATCGACGACGATGTCGACATCGTCGACAAAGCGGAACACGAAGCTCTTGCACTCGGCGTGCAGGTATCCCTCGCGCTCCATCGTGATCATCGTACGGGACTCCGCCAGCAGCGCGGCTTTGGCGCGCGTCAGTGCCGCCGCGGGCGGGTCGGTAAACGGCACGGTGGGTACGCGCTGCGACGCGCGCGTGGCCTCGGTGGACACGCAGTTCGGCGAATCGGGACAGGGCGGCAACGGGTTATCAGCGCCGACCGGTCGCAGCGGATGCCCGTACAGCGCCAGCAGTGAGGCCATGACGACGGTCCGGATCATCGTGCCACGAAGGTCCACTTCCGGGTCGAGCGGGTGAGGATCGCATCGTACTCGCGGGTCCGCACCCGCACTTCCGACAACACATCGATCGCGAGATGCGCCAACATCAACTCCGTGAGCAAAGGAATACGGACTTCACTGCTTTCGAGCGTGTACGTCGTGCCGCCCACCGGGATGGAGACGACGCGCATTTTCGGCGTGCTCGACGCGTGTCCCAGCTCGCGCATGCCGTCACTCGACATCTGAATCAGCGAATCGCCACCAACCACGGCCCGCTCGGGTCGGTTGGCCGACGGTACGAACCACACTTCGGTGAAGTTCTTCTGGGCGAGCGTGACCGGAACGAACTGGCCGAGTCCATTGCCCGGCGCGGTGGCGGCCAGTCCACGCAGCAAGGCGCGCGCCGTCCCGCTGGCCAGCACGGTATCGACCGGATCACGCACCACCATACCACTGCGCGTCTCGGGCGTGGGGCCCGGATTGCGCAGCGCGAATTGCACCTTCACGCGCATGCCCGGGGGCGTGTCGATGAGCTCCCCGAAGATGCCGCGCCATTCGGCCTTCTGCTTGATGCAGGTCAGCGACCATCCACGTTCCACGCCGCCAAGGGCGCCGGCACGCAGCGCATTCACCGTGGCCTCGAGGCAACGCAGATAACCGAGCACATCCAGCGCGCGCGACTCGCGTTCGGCAAACACGCCTTCGAAGGTCGTGGGCACCTTCGTGAAGTCCGGCAGCTTCTGCGCGGGCGCACTGGGCGGCGCGGCCGTCTTCGGCTTCGCGCCACCGATTGCACCGCTTGCCGCGCCTCCCGTCGATTGCGCCGACAGCACGGAAATCACGGCCCAGGCGGACGTCAGGGCGAGTGCTTCACACCATCGGCGAGCAGCGAGGATCATGACGGCAGGCTGGAGAATCGGCAGCGACCGAGTCGGCAGCGACCGAGTCGGCATCGACGGGGCAATCTAGCCACGTCCACCAGTCCTCGTTGCACTCCACTCGGGACCATGTCACACCCGCGACAGGGGCGAGGTCGTCCTTCAGCGCCCGGCGCGCGCCTCGTGCGACGAGCCCGGCGCGATCCGGTACGCGCCGTTGCGCTCTCCCAGCAATCCTACGGCCGCATCAATGAGCGGATCCCGCGCGCTGTCGTAGCTGGCGGGATCCCAGCGCATGGCCAGATGCGGGGCGACCCCGTGGCCTTCAATCGGCAACTTGTCAGGACCGAACTCCAGCCAGCGCGGCACGGTGAAGCGCCACCCGTTGCCGAGGGCAAAGGTGGCCGGATTCCCCGAGGCCCCGCCCGTGGTGTCTCCGACCACGGTGACCTGTGGCAAGGTCCGCATGGCGGCCACAAAACTTTCCGTGGCGCTGAAGCCGCCACGCCCCGACAGGACCACCACCGGCCGGGTGAACTGCCAGCCCCCACGCGGACCGATCGTGCGCGCCAGCGGCATCTCGATGTTCCTCACCAGCGAGTCCATGCGAATTTCAACGTACGACGCCGTGAACGCACGCGTCGTGAATCGACCGGCGAAGGCGAGTGCCGTCTGGTCGGTCCCGCCGGCATTGGTGCGCACGTCGATAATCAGGCCGGGGGCATCGCGCACCCGCGACAGGGCGAGGTCGAGCGCGTCCTGATTCACCGGCTCTTTCCACGAGCCGATGTACAGATATGCGTAACCACCAACGGTCCCCTCGCCAAAATCACGGTGGTGGGCGACATAGCCCGCCTCGCGCATCGCGGACTCCCAACGCCCGCGCTCGAAATTCGCGCGCACCGATGGCCGATAGGTGGGCACCGCCTGCCCTCGCGGATCGACGAGCCAGACGTGCAAATCATGCAATGGCGTGAGCATGTTGACGAGCACGGCGATCAACTCGTCCTGCGAGCGCGCCCCCTGCGCCCGCGCACGATAGGCCGCACGCTGGGCGCGCCAGTCCACCCGCTTGTAAGCAAACGACGGGTAGACCTCGTCGAATCGCGTCCAGAGCGTATCGAACTGGTCCACGAACGAGCGCGCCGGCGCCTGCGACACATCCGCGTGCGCCAGCCGACGCGAGGGGACGACACAGGCGGCACTCGACGCCGCAGCGCCCAGCGCCAGCCACACTTTCCAGTGCCCTGCGCATGTCATGTATGGACGATGGAGTCCAGACCGTGCGAGGTCCAGAGCGCCGACGCCATTCGTCCCTGAAATCGGAACGCTGTACCCAGCGCTCGCGCCGGCCTTAGGCCCCCGCGAGCCCCTTAGCCACTTGGCGCACCAGCACGGCCAGCTCCGGTGAGCTCTGAATCGACTGCAGGAAGAGTCGCTGGAAGGCATCCCCCTCGGCGTCGGCTTTGAGCAAGCCGAGCGACTGCTCGAAGAGCGTGGCGGCCTCAACACTGCCGAGCGGCTGCTTTTTGTCCGAGGTGCGCTCGTCGATCATGAGCACCATCTGGCCCATCGGACGCAGCCAATCGAACCACGGATCGTTGATGACGAGTTGCAGGAAGGCACTGTTGTTGGCGATCCGGCCGTGCTGCTTCTCGAAGCGGTTCCGCTCGGCCTCCAGCAGCCCGCGGTGTACCCGCAGCAGGTCGTTTCGCACCGCATCGAGACGCCGCAGGTCGGTCGCGGTCGCCACCGGCACTTCGATATGCGACGACGGCAGCTCGTCAGCGAACTCGGCATTCTGGTCGGTCATGCTCGTCTCGGAAAGCGCCCGTAGGCGCACGTGGAACGGTGTGGGCTGTCCGAAAGATATCGCGACCACATCGCCGGTGTCTGCGCACCCCACCATACTTCCGGCATGCCGATCTTTCTCGCTCCTGCTCCGCCCCGTTCGCGGGCCCGTACCGGCACGCGCGCCGCACTCTTCGCGGCGCTGTGCATCTTTTTGCCAGCACCCGTGACGGCGCAGTCGCCGACAGCGACGACGACGCCGTGGCGCACCGTGCGGCAGGACCATCTGTGGGTGGCGACCTTCATCGATCAGCCGATCACGGCGCGATGGGCCTTCCTGGGCGACGTGCAATGGCGTCGCACCGAGGCGGGTCGCAACCCGCAGCAGTTGCTCACCCGCGGATCCCTGACGTATCGCGTGACGCCGGGATTCCGTCTGGGCGCCGGCGTGAACGTGATAGCCACGGCGCCGTACGGCGAACTGCCGTCGGCGCGCCCGCTGCGCGACCGCCAGATCTTCTACATCGCGCAGATCAACCAGAAGCTCGGTGGCACCGACGTGATGCACCGCTATCGGTTCGAGAACCGCTGGCTGGCCGACGTGCTCGAGGATGCCGCGGGCAAGGATTCCCTGAGCGACTCGCGCTTCGCGCAACGGGCCCGGTACATGCTTCGGGGATCGCGCGCCCTGGGTGGCCTCACGCTCCGGAAGCAGCCATGCCAAAGAGGCCTGGAAACGTCAGCCCGCTTGGCCCATCGTTTTCGTTGTCCATGGCGCAGTTCAGGGCCGAGGTCACTTCAGCGGTTGAAGCATGGGTCATTTTTTCAACGCCCACCACCATCACGGCATCGCACATGCCGCTCGCGATCGCGATCCAGGCGTGCCTGAAAGCGATGCCGCCCGAGGCGCAGGCGCCTTCGACTTTGGTGCAGGGGATGTTGCCCAAGCCTAAACGCTCGCCCACGATACCCGCTAAGACCTCTTTGCCAGTGAGCGGGCCGCTAATGAAGTTACCTAGATACAAGGCACCGATGCGCTCGCGGTCGATACCCGATTCAACAATGGCACGTGCGGCGGCCTCAACGGCTAACGATTCAATTGGCGTGGCAATATGTTTGCCGAAGGTGGTCGAGCCGATACCCGCTACAAAGACGTCACGCATGATTATTTTCCTTTGGCGAGTTGCTTACGCAGCTCTGTTTTAAGAATTTTTCCGTAATTATTTTTTGGCAAATCGTCACTAAAAAAGTATTCGCGTGGTCGCTTAAAGCGCGCCATGTTGTCCAAGCACAAGGTATCCATTTCGTCAGTCGTGATCGTCATGCCAGGCTTGACCACGACAAAGGCAACCGGCTCTTCGCCGAGGTCGGGCTCTTCGCGACCCACCACTGACACTTCTGCTAAGGCAGGATGACGTAACAAGACCTCTTCGATTTCGCGTGGATAAATATTTGAACCACCACGAATGATCATATCTTTTGAGCGATCGCGCAGTGTCAGATAACCTTTTGCATCCATGGTGCCGATGTCACCCGTCCAGAGCCAGCCGTCTTTGATGGCTGACGCCGTGGCTTTGGGGTTATTCCAGTAGCCCAGCATGCGGGTGTCACTGCGTGACACCACTTCACCTAGTTCACCCGGGGGCAACTCTTTACCGTCTTCACCGACGACACGCACTTCAACGCCGGTACGCGCCGTGCCGCAAGACGCTAAGCGCGCCATGTGGTCGTCATCGCGCGGCCCTTCGTGATCCATTTTTGACAGCGCGGTCATGGTCATAGGGCTTTCGCCTTGTCCGTAAATTTGTACTAACCGCGGGCCAAGTAAATCGAGTGTTTGCACCAAGTCGCTCACATACATCGGGCCACCACCGTAAAACACAGTGAGAAGATTGCCCGCGGGGTTCTTGATGCCCCCAGCCGAGCGAATCATGCGCGACAGCATCGTGGGCGCAGCAAACAAGGTGACGTCTGGATACTGTTGCAAGGCTTCAAAGACCAGATCGGTGCTGAAGCTCTCTTCAATCACTTGATGACCACCGCCAAATAAATGCGGCAGGGCATAGAGACCAGCGCCATGCGAAAGCGGTGCCACATGCAACATGGTTTGACCGGGTCGCACGCAATCGACGTCGGCACCGTATTGCAAGCTCATGGTGATCAGGTTGCGATGCGACAGCATCGCGCCTTTTGGGACGCCGGTCGTGCCACTGGTATAAAAAATCCAGGCAAGGTCATCGGGCAACATTGAGGCGCACGGCACAGGGGCCGAGCGCACATAGCCTTCGTAGGCGTCATCATCCACCACAATGATTTGCCGTTGACCCGGCAAATCGGCAAGTGCTTCAGCCAACCCTGCATGTAAAGACGCGCTGGTAAAAATCACGGCTGCACCAGAATCCAACGCAATCGGTTTCACTTCGCGCGGATGCAGTTTTGCGTTGACCGGCACCGCGCAGAGCCCCGCGGTCCAGGTGGCAAACAGCACCTCGATAAACGCGTTGCGGTTTTCCATGCACAGGATCACGCGCGCGCCGGGCGCAAGATGAAGGGTGTTCAGCAAGCCACCGGCTAAACCATGCACACGTTGTGCCAGTTGGCCATACGTGAGTGTTTGTTTGCCGCAAGTCAGCGCCTTTAGCTCAGGATGACTGAGTGCGCGTGAAAGAAAGGATTTCGCAATATTCATCAGACTTTTTAATTTTTTTAAAGTTCAGATTAGAGGGTTGTCGCCTCAGATGATCATATCGCAAAAAAACGCGTGACTATTGTGCCGGCATGCGTGTCCAACGACTAAACAACCCGCCGACGGCCCGATAACTTGCTTCTTGAGCCTTGTACCTGAACATAATCAGGATGCGCTCGTGAGTCGGATCAATGATCACTGACTGCCCATACGCACCTTGCCAGGCATACACGGGTACACCCCATTTATGACTGACCCAGGTTTGATAGCCGTAATCCCAAAAACGCGGCTTGACGGTATCTGAGGTTTGGCGCGCCGTGGCTTGTTGCATAAACTCGGCCATACAAGGGCCGTCAGCGCCTTTAAGCAACGCAATCGAGCGCATCGCGAGGCGCGCCCAGTCACGCAAGACTGCGCCAAAGCCTGCAGCGGCATATAGCTGCCCTTGCTTATCGGTGAGCCAGGTTGCGGATTGTTCTGGCTGGCTAGGTTGCCAAACTTTTTGTTCAAATATTTTTGCAAAATTGCCAGCACCGTTGACTGACAGCATCAAGGCATTGGTGTCGCTGTTGTTGTAAGAGAAAACATTGGCATTGGCTTTTTCGTTGCCGTATTTTTTTAAGAGGTCATCAATCGAAATGCGACTTGTGGTGATGTCATTCCATTCGCCAAAGAGCGATCCGCCGGCTTCGTCTGGGGCGCGCGCGCCGCTACTCATGGTTAGTAGTTGGCGTAAGGTAGCTTGGCCAAAAACAGTTTGTTCGATGGTTTTTGCATAGATGCCTGCGCGGTCATCAAGCGATTTGAGTTGACCTGTGCAAAGCGCTTGCCCCACGGTCATGGCGGTTAAGCTTTTTGCCATCGAGTACGAAAAAAACTTTGTCTTGTGGTTGGTGCCTTTTTTGAATTGCTCAAACAAGATTTGGCCGCGGTCGACCAGCATCATCCCCAAAGCAAATGAATCGTCATCAAAGGCTTTTTTAGCTAGGTCAACAATGATTTGTTGGTTTGCTGTCAGCACGCTTGCCTGACTTAAGGCGAGGGGTTGAGCAACCTCAGCAAACTGATGACGGTTATATGG
>CAITQY010000367.1 GCA_903894655.1 uncultured Gemmatimonadota bacterium | reverse complement strand
GGGTGGCCTCACGCTCCGGAAGCAGCCAGTGATCGGCATCGTGCAGAACGAACTGTTCGTGGGGCTCTCACGGGCCGATCGCGGGGTGGCCGTGGATCAGAACCGTTTCTCGTTCGGTGCGGGATTGCCCCTGTCGGTGACCAAGCGACTCGACGTGCTCTGGCTGCAGCAGTGGATTCCCGTGTCCCGCGCCCGCGCCACCGAGAACAACCGCACGCTGTGGATCGTGCTCAATCACACGGGCAAGGCGCGGTAGCCCTCGCCCACTGATGCGCGTCGTTCCAAGCATGCTGAACTGATCACGCAGAGATGCGGAGAGCGCAGAGCACGCAGAGAAACGCAAAAAATGCTTTTCACTCTGCGCCTCTGCGCTCTCTGCGTACTCCGCGTGATCGGTTCAACACGCTCAGTGCAAGCCGCCGACACTAAAACGTCCAGTCGATCCCGATACTCGGCAGCACGCCGATGGACGTCTGTCGCTCGGGCGATCGCAACCGGGTATTCCACGCCACCGCGCTGACATTCTGTCGCGCGGTGGCGTTTTGCACATCGAGGTACGTAATGAGCTGCGACTTTCCGATCTGCCAGCGACGGTCGATGCGCGCGTCGAGGGAGAAGAATTGCGGGAGCCTCGCGCCTTCGTTGTAGCGCGTGAAATCCAACGTCCCCTCACGCACACCACTGGCCACGAACGGCGTCGTCGGCAATCCGGTGGCCGTGCGCAAGCGCGTGGACAGCTCCCACTTCGCATTGGGGCGCCAGCCGAGTAGCACGTTGGCCACCACCGGTGCATCGAAGGCGCCGGGACGTTCCACGCCATCCACGGCCGCAAACCGCGTGCGGTTGGCGCTGATCGTGAGCAGGCCGTACACCGGCAACTGCGAAAGCTTTTTTTGCAGCAGGAGTTCGGCGCCGACCACCGTGCCACGGCCAAGATTCGCCAGCGGCTCGAGCCCGAAGGGAATGTCATTCGTGGCGTCGTCAAAGCCCGACGGCTGCAGCACCGACTGCGGACGAAAGCGTCGCGCCGGATACTGCCGATAGCGCTTGCCGTACACCTCGACCTGCAGCTTCACGTCGTCGCGCAGCGTGCGCGTGATGCCGGCAATCATCTGATCAGCGGCAAAGGGCCGCAGCGACGCGTTGGACGCATCGCCGACCAGCCAGATCAGCTGCGGCGGCTGCCAGTAACGCCCCACCGACACCGAGGCCGTGGTGCTCGCATCATGCTGCCAGACAGCGCTCAGTCGCGGCGCGGGGCGCAGGGCGTTGCTCAGATAGCCATACCAGTCGCCACGCACCCCCAGTGTGAGACGGAGCCGCTCACCAAGGCGCGACGTGGCCTGCGTGTAGATCGCGCCGCGCGTGGTGGTGAATGACGTGTCGCGACGGAGCGGCCGCTCCACGAACGCCGCATCGCGACGAAACGCGCCCGGCACCGTGAGATCGTAGCGCAGATCGGAACCGTACTTGGCGATCACGCCCGTCTCGAGCTCCACCCGCGGAGTGAGTTGCCACTGCAGGTCGGTGCGCAGCGATTGCTCGCCCTCGGTGGTGTTCGCCGCGAAGAGCACCGTCGGTGGACGGCCCGGACCTCCGGAGTCGTTTTGCGTGGTGGTGTAGCGCGTGAACGTACGCCCCAGCGTGGTGGTCACCAGCCCCTTCGACAACGTGCGCTGCCAGATCAGCCCCGAGAAATACTGATCCTGCTGTGGTGCCACCACGCGCGAGTTCTCGAAGCGATTCTCGTCGGTGTCGTTGTTGAACGTGACCGTGCCCTGCGCGCCGATGAGCACCGCCGACAGCTGGTCGCGCGACGTCGGACGCCAGACGGCCTTGCCGGTGAGGTCGCGGTAGCTCGGGATAAAGCTGAAGCCAGCGGCCTTGAAAATGAAATCGAGATAGCTGCGACGCACACCGAGTAGGAACGAGCCGCGGTCTCCGAGCGGACCTTCCACATACGCGCCGCCACCCGTGGCCGAGACGTTCACCGAGCCACTGATCCGATCGCGCGAGCCTTCGCGTAAGCGGATCGCGGTCACGCTCGCCGTACGATCACCGTAGCGCACGCCGAAGCCGCCGGCCGAGAGTGCGGCGTCTTCCACGAAGGCCACGTTGATCAGCGAGATCGGGCCGCCGGTGGAGCCCTGCGTGCCGAAGTGATTGATGTTGGGCACTTCGATGCCGTCAACAGTGAACAGATTCTCGAAGGGCGCCCCGCCGCGTACCACGAGGTCATTGCGCCCCGCGCTCGTGACACCGACACCGGGCAGCACGCTCACGGCGCGCACCACATCTTCCTGGACGCCCGGGGCACGCCGCACTTCTTCGGCGCCGAAGCGCTGCGTGGACACCGGGAACGACGCCGGTGGCAACGGCGGGAAGTACGTCGGCGCTACGGTCACCGAGGCCAGCTCGGTCGCCACCGGCGTCAGCTCGACCAGCACCTCGGTGCTGCGCGCCGTACTCACCACGATGTCGCTGCGCACCACCGGCGCAAAGCCAAGCCGGCGCAATTCGAGGCGCGTGACGCCAACGGGGACGTCGCGAAGCACGAAACGACCCACCGAATCAGACTGGGTGGCCAGGGCACCTCCCGAATCGCGCTGCGGCAGGCGGACGACGACGCCGGCGATGGCCTCGCGCGTGGTGGCGTTGACCACGCGCCCGAAGATCGTTCCCGTTGACTGCGCGGCCAGCGCGGTAGGGGCGGCAACGCCAAGGGCGAGCAGGACGCGCAGGAGGTGCCGCGCTCGGGGAGCAACGATGAACAGTGTGCGCATGGTGATAAAGTACAAGGTCTGGGGAATTGATCCCACCGACACCTTCCCTCCGCAAGGCGAACCGTACGATCATTCCCCCGAACGTTGTGCCGCCACCACCTTCCGGAGCCCGCCAGAATGCTGTTTGCTGATCGTCGCGCACGGCGTCGCATTCTGCGTCGCGCCGTGCGGTGCCGCGGGCGCGCCGCGGTGCCGTTTGCGTTCGCGTTCGCGTTCGCGTTCGCGACTCCGACCGTCGCGGCGCAGGACGTGGCGCAGGCCGCCGCTCAGCGGCCGCACGTCAGCGTGATGCTCAGCGGGGCGGTGGATACCCGCACGGCGTCGCACAACGAGACCATTGATGGCGCGTTCCGCACGGTGGCCGTGCAGCTGTCCCGTCCGCTGTTCACGGTACGCGGCGTGCACGTGGCGTGGTTGGGCGAGGTCATGCCGGCGATGCTGGTCACCGCCGGCGCGCCGCCCAATCGTGTGCCGACGCCGGCCACGGACCCCACTGAGGCGAATGACCCGCGGCGCCTCGAACGGTATACGATCCGAGACTCGTACGGCGTGGGCTTCGCGCCACTTGGGGCCGAAGCCGCCGTGTCGCTCAGCGCGAATACGCACGTGTTATTGAACGTCACGTCCGGCGTGGCCTGGTTCTCGCGCGTCGTGCCGTATGGCAAGGCCACGCAAGCCAATTTCACCGTAGCGCCGGGGCTCTTCCTCGAGCGCCGCGTCGGCAGCCGACAGGCCCTGGCGGTCGGGTACCAACTGCATCATTTGTCGAACGCCAGCATGGGTGGCGCCAACCCCGGCATGAACTCGCACATTTTCTCGGTACGCGTGTCGACGCTGCGATAGCACAACGGGGCCCGGAGATCACTCCCGAGCCCCGCCGTGTCTTTTCCCTTTCACGCGACGTTTGCTTACGGAACGATTACCCGAGGCTTCGCGGGCTTCGTGCCATTGAGCCGCGGACGTGGGCCGTTACCGACGTCCACCACGAGCTCCTTGATGTAGTTCGCGATCTTGGCGTAGTGCGGATAGTCGATGAACTCCGGCTCGTCGCTGCGCTGGTGATAGTCGCCGTGAAGCCCAGTGAAGAAGAACGCGATCGGCACACCCTGCTGCGCATAATTGAAGTGATCGCTGCGGCCGTAGATGTTGTTATAGCCGCTCCAGGCGATTGGCTCGTCGAACTTGTAGTCGAACGTGAGCGGCTGTGCCTGCTTCTTGTTCACGGTCTGCACCGTCTCGCCCAAGTCCTTCGAGTCGAAAAACGACCCGACCACGCCCACATAATCCGGCCCACCACCGGGCAGGTCCTCGGCGCGACCGCGACCGATCATGTCCACGTTGAGCTGCGCCACCACCGAGTCGATGGGCACCGTGGGATTGCGGGTAAAGAATGCCGATCCCACTAGGCCACCTTCTTCACCGGTGTGCCAGATGAACAGCGTGGAGCGCTTGGGCTTCACGGGCATCGCCATCATCGCTTCGGCGATCTCCAGCACGCCCATCGAGCCCGATCCGTCATCATCAGCGCCGTTGTTGATGGAATCGAGGCGCGCCTTCGGATGCACCGTGCGGATGCTGTCCATGTTCACGCGAATCGAGGTTAGGATCTCCGGCCCCAGTCCCTGCATGTTGTTGGCGAGTAGGAGCTTGTTCTTCTCGATGTTGAAAGCGCGGATCGAGTCCTTGTCGACCGGCGTGGTGATGCCGACGTGATCGTTGTGGGCGCCGATCGCGACGTACTGGTACTTGAGTACCGGATCGCTTCCGGGCACGACGGCCACCACGTTGCGCGCCCAGTCGGTGGGCATTTCCACGAAGTCCAACGACGCCGTCACCGTGCCGCCCTTGAGGCCGGCCGAGAGTCCGTCGATGCTGCCGCGATTGAACAACCGCGCGGCGGCGTCGCGCGTAAGCCGGATCGTGGCCTGCGGCTGCAAGGCGGCGAGCTGCGTCTTGAGCAGCGCGATGGAATCCACCGGCCCACGCGCGGCACCCGCGGGAGCGCCGCGTCCCGGTGCGCTCGACGTGGCCACGATGGGCTCGTTGAGCGCGACGCGCTGGGCCGGCGTGAGAGCGTCGAGGTCGATCGTGGCGATGGCCACGGCATCGTCAAAGCGTGAGCGGGCCGGAGCACCGCCGCCGCGCACGGCGAAGCCTTGTCCCTGTCCGCCACGGGCGCCGTTCGGATTGGGCAGCAACACCACGAACTTGCCGGCGGCATCGGCGGCCGAGATCTGCGTGGTGGAATCGCCCTGCGTGCCACCGAACACCACCTCAGCCCCAGTGATGGGCCGCGGCGCACGCTGGCCCGGCACGGCCACGAAGTCGGTGTTCCACGCGATCGGATTCCCGTCGACCGTAAGGCGCGAATGATCGGTGAACTTGCGCAGGTGATAGGGCAGCGTCTGGAAGTACGTGCCGTTGTCGCCCGCCGGCAGCAGCCCGAGGCGCTTCACCTCGGCGGCGATCATGTCGGTACCCTTCTTGTTGCCAACCCGGCCTACCTGACGGCCGAGCATGGAGTCGTCGGCAAACTGGTAGAGACGGATCTGCAGATCGCGTACGTCGATGGCCGCCTTGGTCGGCGCCGGCTTGAGCGTGGCCGGATTGCCGTACTGGTTGGTCTTGGCGGCGCCCTGCGCGGATAACTGCGCGGGGAGGGCGACGAGGCCACAAACGGACGCAGCGAGGGACGCGGCGAGGGAGAAGCGGGCGAGCCCGAAGGATCGCATGGTTGCTCCAGGGGAGAGTTGAGGGAGGGGGCGTACGTGAAGAATACGTGAGCCACGCACACAGTGTTCGCCCGATCACGGCAGAACCGGCGGGGCGGCCGACGGCGGGCCATATTGGGCGTCGACCCCTTCCCGGAATATGTATGCGGCTGCTGGTCCCGATTCTGCTGTTGACGGCGAGCGTTCAGGCGAGCGCACAAGCTCGTGCGACGGCACCCTTTCTGCCGGTCACGACGTACGACCTGCTGTGGGCCGAGCACGCGCGCGGCACCCAGATGCGCGCCGTCGACGCCGCGCTACTGAGCGGTGACTCCGTACGACAACGGCTGGCGGTTCGGGCGGTGGGTCGTTTCGAGCAGGTTGCGCTCGAATCGAAAGTCATTCCCCTCCTTACGGCCCGAAGCGCGTCGGTCCGTCGCGAGGCCGTGAATGCACTGGGACAGATGCGCTCAGCCTACGATCTCTCGGCGCTGCTGGCCAACGAGGCGGATGCGTCGGTGCGCGCCGTCATCTACGAAACGATGGGACGCATTCCTGCGCCGGCCGGATCGGGCGCGGCGGTCGCACAGGCCGCTACCGCCCAGCGGCTTGCCGATGGCTTGCGTGACGCCGACGCGGTTGCACGCGCGGGCGCTGCCCGCGGCATCGAATCGTTGTTGCGGCGCACGGCACGGTCGACCGCCCCCAGTCCCACCATCGTTCAAGCCATACGCAGCGCGGTGCAGAACAACGGCGCTTCTGATACGCGGCAGCTGTTGTTGCTGGCGCTCACCGCGGCGAATGATCGGGATTCGGCCACGGTGGCGGTGGCCCTGCGTGACACCAGCCCCGAGGTTCGCCGGGTAGCGGTGGCGCTGGGCCGCACGTGGGTGAACGACGACGCGCCGATGGTACGCTGGCAGGCGCTTCGCGTGGCAGGCAATTGTGTCCGCGCCACCGCCCACGTGCGAGACAGCAGCGAGCACGTGGCCCTGCTGGCGCTCGATCTGCTGGGGGACCAGAAGTGCGCTGATGCCGCGTCGCTGGCAGCCTTGGAACGTGAGAGCACCGCGAGCGCCCCGTGGAGACATCAAGCGCATGCCGCCGTGTCGTTGGCCACGGTCGCGCCGAGTCGTGCGCACGCCGTGGTGCAACGGTTGGCCGTATCACCCACGTGGCAAGCGCGCGTGTATGCCGCCAACGCCGCCAAGCTTCGGCACGACAGTGTCACGCTTCGCGCGTTGTACGCGGATAAAGAGCCGAACGTGGTCATCGCCGCGATGACCACGCGAGAACAAGCAATTAAGGCGCTGGTGAGTAACCACGCCGGCCTCGCACTCGCGGCGGCCACGCAGCTCAAGGGAGATGCGAACCTCGCCAGTGCGCTGCCGCAGCTGCGCGCCGCCTTCGATCGCTTTACCGCGATGAATCGCGTCAGTCTGCGTGATCCACGGGCGGCACTGCTGGAGCGCATTGGCGAAGTGGCCGACGGCCCCAGCATCATCTGGCTGCGTGAACGGCTCAGTGATCGGGATCCCGCAATCGCCAGTGCGGCCGCGCAGTACCTCACCACACGTACCGGCGCGACGGTGACACCCATCACCACGCGCTACGCGCCGACGCCATTCCCAACCACGGGCACGTTCGTCGGGTTGAGCGGCGCCACCGCGACGATGCGCCTCCGCGGCATCGGGAACGTGCTCCTCGCGCTCCGCTTCGACGACGCGCCGATGGCGGTCCACACCTTTGCCACGCTGGCCGAAGCGGGAAAGTTCAATGGACTCACGTTCCATCGCATCGTGCCCAACTTCGTGATTCAAGGCGGTAGCCCGGGCGCCGATGAGTACGATCCGATCACCGACAGCTTCATGCGCGATGAAGTCGGCCTCGCCCGCAACGCGCGCGGCAGCTTCGGCATCAGCACGCGTGGCCGCGACACCGGCGACGGGCAGATCTATGTAAACCTCGTCAACAACTTCCGACTCGACCACGATTACACCGTGTTCGCCAACGTCACCCGTGGTCTCGATCTCATCGATCGTGTGCAAGAAGGCGACGTGATCGAGTCGATCGTCATTCACCGCACCGCTCCCTCAATCCCCCGCCGTCCATGAAGCGTGAGCGAGTTCTCTTCCCGCTGCTGCTGGCAGCAGCGCTCTCCGTAACTGCGTCGCCAACGGCCGCCCAGTCAGACACCGCCGCCCTGCGCGGGGCACGACAGCCGGCCACGTCGGCGAGTGGTGCGCTGGCGTTCGCGCACGACGGCCAGTTGTATCTCCAGCGGACCATCGGCGGTGCGGTGGTGCGTATCACCAGCGGATCGGCGTGGCATCGCGATCCCACGTTCACGACCGACGGCCGTGCGATCGTGTTTGCCTCCGACTCGCTCGGCAACTACGACTTGTGGCAGATGCCGGTGAACACCACCGGCACCGGCACCGGGAGCGTGCAGAGTGGCGCGATCACGCGACTCACCAGCAGTGCCGCGCATGAGACATCGCCGAGCGTTGGTCCGGATGGGCGCGTCGCCTTCGTGCGCGGTAGCGGTGGGGCCACGCGCGTGTGGATCCGCAGCGCCGATGGCGCGGAGCAGCGTCTGTCGAGCACCGAGCAGACGGAGCGTGTGCCACGGCTGTCACCAGACGGCGCGCGTATCGCGCTGATCGTGATCAACGAAGCGGGCCGACGGGTGATCGTGCGGGCCGTCGAGAGCGGCGCGGCGCCTGCCGCCAGTTCGACCACTAATACGACCGCCAGTCCGACCGCCAGTAGCGACGCGACGGTGGAATCGCTGGACTGGTCGCCCGATGGGCGACTCGCGATCTCGATGCGCAGCGGCGTGTACGCCGTGGCCGCGGATGGCTCGTTCAGTGCGCTGGTCTCGAAGGCGCACGGCGATGTGGACTGGTCGGCCGACGGGCGCTTGATCACGATCGCTGAGTACGCGGAGGTTGTGGTGGGGTATAACGGCGATCCCGATCGCGGTCTCGATCGCAGCGCCGTGGAGCGATTCAGCGGGGCGACCGCGGCACCCGCGAAAGGCGACGCGATGATCCGCGTGCTCGCGCCAGCCGCGCCGGATGCGGGACGCGTGGCGGCGGTGACCTCACTGCCCGACGGCCGCGCCGAGCGCAACGCCGCCGCGTTCGATCGACTCTGGGAGCGCCTCGCGCGCACCTACTTCAGCGGCGCCGACGCCACGGCACGTCGCGCGCAGTGGGATGTGGTGCGCACCGCACAGCGCCCGCGGGCACTGGCCGCCGCCAACGATAGCGTGCTACAGCAGGTGCTGTACGACACGCAGCAGGCGCGTCCGCCACTCCGCGCCGACGCCACTGGACGCGCGGCCGTCTCGAGCGCGCATCCGGTGTCGACCGACGCGGGACTTGAAGTGATGCGTCGTGGCGGCAATGTGATCGACGCGGCCGTCGCCGTCAGCTTCGCCCTTGGCGTGGTGGAGCCCGATGCGAGTGGCATCGCCGGCTACGGCGAGATGGTGATCGCGCTCAAGGGCCGCGCCACGCCCACCGTGATCGAGTTCATGAGCCGCGTGCCAGAAGAGGGCGGCTTGTCCAACACGTCGCTGCTGGTGAACGGTCGCTATCCGAGCGACGGCCCAGTGCTGGTGAACGTGCCGGGCACCGTGGCTGGCATGTATACCGCGTGGCAGAAGTACGGCAGCAAGCAGGTGCCATGGGCTGACTTGCTGGCGCCCGCCATCCGCGCGGCGCGCAACGGCTACGTGGTCAGTCAGGGGCTCGCCACCACTCTCGCCACCGAACGCGAACACTTCGCCAAGTACGAGGGGAGTCGCGCGCTCTTCTTCCGCAACGGGCAGCCACTGATGGCCGGTGACACGCTCAAAAATCCTGATTTGGCGTGGGTGCTGGAGCAGATCGCCGCCAAGGGCGCGGATGGCTTCTACAAGGGCGACGTCGCCACCAAGTGGGTGACCGATCTGCGCGGCAAGGGCAACGCCATGAAGCTGTCGGATCTCGCGCGCTACTTCGCGCCCGAGCGTGAGTCCATCCGCGGTACCTACCGCAACTACACGATCTTCTCCAGCGCACCGCCGGTGAGTGGTGGTGCCGAATTGGTGGCACGTCTCAATCTCCTCGAACAGTCGCCTGCCCCGTCACTGAGGGCCAAACGTTACACCGACGACCCGGCGTCGCTGCACGCCGCGCTCTCGGCGTGGTTCCTGGTGCCATCCTCGCGCAATCGCATCGCCGATCCGGCCATGTGGCCGATCGATGTGGCGCCCATCGTAGACAAGGACACCGCGCGACTGCGGTGGCGCTGCTTCGACGCCAACAAGGCACTCACGCCGGCGTCGGTGCGCGGCGATACACTGCCATGTTTGCCGAAGGCGACGCCCGCGGTGGTGCCGGCCAAGCCGGCCAACTCGCCACTCGACGTCGCCGTCGCCGAATCACCCTGCGGCGACGAGCACGCGGCCGAGATGACGGTGTGCCACGCGGCCGGCACGACCTCGTTTGCCGTGGCGGATAACGAGGGCAATGCGGTGTCGGTCACGCAAACGCTCGGGACCTGGGGTGGCAACTTCTACGTCACGCCGGGGCTCGGCTTCCTGAGTAACGACAAGCTCACCAGCTACGGCACCGACGCCACGCAGTACGGCTCCCGGTTGCCATTCGCACGACATGGCAGCACGCTCGCGCCTACGATCGCCTACAAGAACGGCAAACCGTTCTTCGCGGTGGGTGCTGCCGGCAACGCATGGATCACGTCGGCGGTATACCAAACGCTACTCGGCGCGCTCGACTACAACCTGGGGCCGCAAGCCGCGCTCGAACTGCCGCGCTATCTGCCGGGTGGTGGGGGCGGTGCACCGGGTGCGGCGCCCGCCACGCCGGCACCGTACACGTTACAGCTCGAAGACGGCTTCTCGCCCACGGTGATCGCGCGCCTTCGTGCCTTGGGCTACGACATCAACTTCGTCTCACTGCCGGGCGAACTGCGCGAAGGCTACGGCGCGGCCGTGCGCATTGATGGCAAGGTGGTCACCGCCGGCGCCGATCCACGACGGACCGGCGCAGCGGGCGCCATCGACGGTACGAAGAAGTAGCCGTTACTGCTTCATACTCGGCGCCTTCTCCTTGTTCCAGACGAACCGCTTGAGGAATACGCCCATGCGGTCGAAGGTGTCGATCCAGTTCCGATGCAGCATCGACTCGTGCAAATCATCGGGCACCACGATGAGCTCGTGATACACATCGCGGGCACGCAGCAACTGCACGAGTCCGACCGTCTGCGCGAAGTCCACGTTGCGGTCGTCGTCGCCATGTACCAGGAACACCGGTGACTTCCAATTGTCGATGGCACCGACCGCGCTCGACCTGAAGGCGAGGTTGGCCGTGTCGATCACGTTGCCGTACAGGTGCACGCCAGCCAGATCGGCACCCGCCACGAAGATATCGGAGTTCCGCGCCAACGCCTGCGACGTGAGCAGGCCACCGTACGAGAGTCCCCAGATGCCCACGCGCGCGGGATCGACATCGGCGCGCCCTTGCAGGTACTTCGCACCGGCGACCACATCCTGATACTCGGAGTTGCCGCGTCCCTGTGTGTTCGGCGCATTCGCGAAGCTCTTACCGTACCCCACGCCACTGCGGTAGTTGATGGACAGCACCACATAGCCCTGATCGGCCAGCCACTGGTTCACGGCGTACGCCCAGTGGTAGAACTGCATGTAGTGGTAGCCGGGCATCATCTGCCGACGCGGGCCACCATGCACAAAAATCAACGCGGGGCGCTTCTCACCGGGCTTCATGTCTTTCGGCATGAACAGCGTGTTGCTGATCTCGAGGCCGTCGGCCGCTTTCGTCTTCACGATTTCCGGCACGACATGCGCCGCCGTTGGGAAACTCGCGGCGAGCGTGGGGTACACGCGCTTGGGCGCGCCACCGGCCGATGGGACGATCGCAATCGACGCCGGTGTCTTCGCATCGAAGGAGATCACCGCCAGCGACTTTCCACTGGCCAGCGGCTGCGGATACGTCTCGATGCCCTCACCGCTCGACACTCGGCGCGGCGTGCCGCCCGACGTAGGCACCGCCCAGATGTGCCGTCGCTCGATATCGGTGGCGTTCGTGCTGTAGTACAGGGTTTGGCCGCCATCCTTCGACAACGCCACCGAGGTGGCGTCCTCGATCATGCCGTCGGTGGTGGTGAGTAACGTGGGCGCTCCACCCGTGACGGGAACGCTGTACCAGCGATCCCACTCGTCCTTCGGCACCGTCACCGGGAAGATCACGCTCGTGCCAGCCCACGCCATGTTGTTGAGCGAGGTGAACACACTGTCGCGCGGCGCATTGCGCCACACCCGCTTGGCCTCACCCGAGGTGACGTCGGCGACCATCAGTTCGAGCGCGTGGCCCGCCGCGAAGGTGGCCGTGTAAAAGCCGGGTGAGCGGCGCAATCCGGCGCGTGCCGTGTCTTGGCCACCCTCGGTCGCCGCGCGCGCCGCGCCGCCACCGCCACCCGCTCCAGCGGCGCACCCGCCGGACGGATTGCCAACCAGCGGGGCGGCGTTCGCATTCGCCGCCGGGCCAGCCGGATTTCCGATCCCACCCGTGCCGCGTTGCTGCTGCATGCCGAAGGGCGTGCCCGGCCGGCGAGAGAACGCCAGGTACTTGCTGTCGGGTGACCACGTGGGGCCTCCGTCGCAGTCCACACCCGGCGCGATGTACTTCACCGTGCGCGTGGCCACGTCGTACACCGCAATGAACGCGTGATTCTCGCGGTCGCTCACAAACGCGATACGCTTGCCATCGGGCGACCACTTGGGTGCGCCGTTGCGTCCCCACGCCTGGATGAACGGTACGCCGCCGGTATCCATGGCGGTCACCGTGGCACCGCGCATCACGCGCGCGCGGTAGATCTGCCCATCGCGCGTAAACAGCACCGTACGGCCATCGGGAGACAGCTCAGGCGCCCCGCCCTGCGCGACGCGCCACGCCGGTCCGCCGGTGGAGCGCACGGCCCAGATGGCGCGTTCGGCCCCATTCGGATCGTGCGACGGATTGGCGACCCAGCCGTATCGATTCGGCGCGGAACCGCGCACGAACACGATGATGCTGCCGTCGTCGGAGACTTCGACATCCGAGAGGTCGGTGCCGTCGTCCTTGAGGAAGCTGGTGACGCGCACGGCACGAAAATCGGGCGCCGCCGCGGTGTACACGTTGCGGAGGCCGCGATCGTACACCATCCATGCAATGCGGTCTGCTTTCCCGGCCGACGCCAGTGTGAGCGGCGAGGCCGGCGACATGAACTGCTCGATGGTCGCTTTGCCGCCGCCCTGCGCGGCGGCCAGCACCGGCCACGCGAGCGCCGGAGTGGCCAGTACACCGAGGAAGAGCGCACCGCGAAGTGTGCGAATGTGCGAACGCGCGAATGTCATGGACAGGTGGGTAAAAGGTCTACCCGAAATTACGTCCCGCCGTTGCGCCTCGCTGCCGTCCGTCCCACCGAGATCACGAGGCTCTGCTCCGCTTGCTGCACGCGCGGCACGACCTGGACACGCACCCGCACGGTAACGCGTCCGCTGTCGGACGCGATGAACGACGCCTCGGGAATTGCTTGCCGCGCGGCGGGGGATGTTGAGGCCGGAGGCGCCTCGTCGAACGACAGCTGCACCGTGCCCTCGCCCTGCAATGCCCGCGCGCTGATCCGATCACCGGGACGCACCGGGACGCGCAATTTCTGATCGACGCGGGCCAGCACCGGCAACAGGATGGTCGCCTGCGGACAGGCCTCACTGAGCAGAAATGGTTGGTCCGGAAAGTCCCGAACGAGCGGCATCGCCACCGCACGCGCCGAGTCGGCAGGTAGTAGCGCACTCAGATCCGTTTGGATCGCGCTCGTGCCGAGCCGTATGGAGCGCATGGCGCTGTCGAGCATGTACGGATTCGGGGTCACTGCCGCTTCGATCAGCGAATCCGCGGCACCAACCGGGATGGGGCGGGCGGGGTTGGAGGTGATCGGCCAGCGCACGCTGACGCGTCGCGACCCGTCACGCGATACCCCCTCGAAACGGTAGTAGCCCTGCGCACCCGGGACGAGGTAGCGCATTCCGCTCACGCTGTCGCCATCGACCAAACGGATTGCCAGTGGAGGCATGGTCGTATCGATGGGCAGCCCGAAGGGAATGGCCGCCGCCGCGATGCTGCGCGTGACCAAATGGCCACACAGGCGCGCGGTCATGCGATCATCGCCTCGAGGCGTAACCAGCAGTCGGATGGCGGTGTCACCAGCCACCCGCGCTTCCCATCGCGCCTCCGTGGCCACGACGGTGAGCGCCAGCGCCGGTGGCATTTCTGGTGCCGCCGACCACGGCACCTCGACACGTGCTGCGGCCGGCGCGCTGTCCCGACAGCCGAGAACAACGGCTCCGTACGCGAGCGCCACAGCAGATCGGAGAGGATAGAACCGACGACCGAATGCCATATGCATAAGAAACCGAGAAGACACCCGAATAACCAGAGAGGCCGAACGCGTATGCGCTCGGCCTCTCTGTACTCACGACCCGATCACGAGATGCTGATCGGATGCGCGCACGGCATCACGGCGGAGTTACGCTGTTGGCGATCCCCGTGCCGCCGAACGTGTAGAACTCCTGGTTCTTCACGGCGAGTTCCTTGGCCGGCACCGGCATTTCGCGCGGCGTTCCCG
Organism: uncultured Gemmatimonadota bacterium; assembly: GCA_903894655.1. GTDB lineage: Bacteria > Gemmatimonadota > Gemmatimonadetes > Gemmatimonadales > Gemmatimonadaceae > Gemmatimonas. The sequence continues at coordinate 5,594 of CAITQY010000367.1, read as the reverse complement.
CCAGCAGACCGCCGGTGACACGACGACGCTGGTAGTAGGGCGCAGCGCCGAGGCCGAGCAGCTCCACTTCCTGCTCGTAGATCAGCTTCGTAAGCAGAGCCGCCTGTCCTTCACCCGCGGTCGCGGCCGAGAGACCGCCGCGATCGACGCGCGTGTTGTTAATCAGGTTTGCAGCCGTGGTCAGGTTACCACCGGAGCGACGCAGTTCGGCTTCCGCCCAGAGCAGATCGTTCTGGTTGCGGGTGATCACCGGCGCCACACCAAAGCCACCGTAGATCGCATTCGGCGACTGCTCGCCGGACTTGTCGTAGCGGACGTGTCCGATGTTGGACTGGTGGTACATGCCACGATCCGGGCGGTAGATCTCTTCCGTGGAATACACGAAGTCGGTGCCGCCCTTGGCCGTCTTGGGAATCACGCCGAAGTAGCCGGCGAAGTCTTCGTCGTCCGGACCGAAGGAGCCATCCCCAAGACGCTTGTCAGGGGAATTAGGACGGTCGTTGCCGCCAGCCGGATACGGCGTGCGCTGCGTAGCGGGATCGAGCAGATTCGCCACGCGCGTGCTCACGCGACCGCCATCGAACGCGTTAAACCAATACAGAATCTCGTGGCACCACGACGAGCAGCCATCGCCGGTGAAGTTGAAATCGAACTTCGCGCCCGAGGAGATACCACCGGCGGCGAGCGCCGACACGGCCGCCCAATCGACGGCGGTATTCTCTTCCGGCGTGCGCGGATAGTACGCCAGCGTCATCGCCGACATCGTGCGCGCCAGCTGCGCGATCTGGACGTTGGTGTACGACGTGCCGTTGGTCCAGCCGCTGGGCGTGGTGAACGTGTTGGCCGTGGCCAACGTCGCCGCCTCCGCCAGGGAGGCAACAGCCGCATCACGCACCTGCTTGCGCGTCTTGTACTCGAGCGTGGTGAGGTCCGTGTTCTCGTCGATCACGTACCCCTTGTCGTAGTTGAGCGCGATGCCCATCAGTGAGGCCCCACGCATCAGCTGCGCGATCGTCTCCGCCCGCTTGGTATTCGCCGCCGTCGTGATCACGAGCTTGTTCTTGCGAATCGCCGTGAGCACATCGACTGCCGACGACAGGGTGGAGTAGTAGCCCTGCCAGTACGCGATCATCGTGGAGCGACCGGCCGACGCCAGATCGTTCTGATAGGCGCGCGTGTTGCGCGTGCCATCGGCGTCGATCGACGAGTAGAAGTTCATGTTGTAGTTGTTCCACGAGGCCGAATAGGTGCGGGCCATCGTGTTGAGCGGACCGCCGCCTTCCATGCCGTCGTAGGTGTTGAACCACGACCGCAGGGTTCCACCGGCCACCGCTTCGATGGCGGCCGGATCGGCGAGCGCGCGCTTGGAATCGGGCGCGTTCGGGTTCTCCACGTCGAGCGTGTTGCAGCCGGCGAGGAACAGCGCCCCCATGCCGACCGCGAGGATGCGATTTCGCATGAATTCAAAACTCCGGTTGGCGGCGCTCACAGTCCGAGCTCCAGCATGAACGTGAACGTCTTGAAGATCGGATACGTGAAGTAGTCGACGCGATACGCGAACGGATTGGACCCGCCACCCGAGACGTCCGGATCGTAGCCGGAGTACTTCGTGGAGGTGAACAGGTTGCGGCCGACGATGCCCAGACGCGCCGTGCGTCCCTCACCCATGCCCACGCGCTTGACCAGCGACGCCGGGATCTCGTAGTTCACGGCCAGTTCGCGCAGGCGCACGTAGCTGCCGTTCTCCACGAAGTAGTCGTTGGCGTCGAAGTTGTTGTAGAACGTGGCGTAGTACGTGGTCGGCTTCTTCTCGACTTCCGGCTTGCCGCGCTGGTCGAAGGCGGGGTCGCGCTGGTCGAAGAACGGCCACTGACGCGTGTAGTTGTAGATGTCACCACCCTGCACCCAGTTCACCACCGCCGTGACCGAGAACTTCTTCCAGTTCATCTGGGTGTTGAAGTTCAGGTTGAAGTCGGGGTTCACGTCGCCGATCTGGAACAGCGTGTTACCCGTGGCATCGGCGAACTTGAGCGGACGCTCAGCGCCCGTGCGCCAGGCGCTCTTGGCGACGTAGAAGCCTTCTTCGTTCTGCACGTAGTCGGCGGCCGTTCCCGAGAGACGCTTGGAGGCGATCATCTCGTTCACCTGCTCGGCCGAGCGGAGCCACCGGCTGCCGTACACGATACCGAACGGCTGTCCGGCGGCGAGACGGAAGATCGTGGTGTTGCCCACCGGTCCCACCAGATACGGCGGCACGTCGAGGCTGCGCACGACCTGACGCGTACGGTCACCCGCGACGTTCACACGCCAGAGGAAATCCTTCTTGCTGGACAGCACGGCGCCGAGCAGGACTTCGTGCGTCTTGCCGCCAAGCGAGCCGGCGTTGAGCCACTGCGACTGGAAACCCGTGGCGGCCGACACCGGAACGTTCAGGATCTGGTCGTCGGTGATCTTGCTGGAGTAGCTGTACTCGAAGGTGAACCGCTTGAGGAAGTTCACGTTGAGGCCGGCTTCGATTTCACGCGAGAAGGCCGGACGCAGGTTCGGGTTGCCGAGCGTGATCTTGACCGGGCTGCCACCCTGAATGGCGAACTGCTCGTACTGCGCATCGAACACCGGGCGGAGACCCGCCTCGCCGTAGGACATGCGGAGCTTGAATTCGTCGACACCAGGCAGCGTGAAGTCTTCCGACACGCGATAAGCGCCCGAGAGACGCTTGAAGAGCTTGGAGCGCTGATCGGCACCGAACAACGAGGACTCGTCGCGACGAATGAGACCGTCGACGATGAACTTGTCCTTGATGTCGAACGTGGTGATCGCGAAGAAGTTCTGGTTGCGGATCGGCTGCGTGTACGAGCCGGGAATGATCGGGCTCTCGGGATCGCGCGAGGCGGCCGAGAACTCGGTCACACGCGGCACCGTGAGCGACGACGCGAAGACGCTCGTGCCGGTGTTGTTCTGGTCTTCGTACACCCACGCCAGCTTGGTGGTGTTCGTGAACCAGGACGTCGCCTTGGTGGCCGTCAGCGTGCTGCCGAGGTTGTACGCCTTCGTCTGATCGATGCTGCTGGCGATGCTGCCCTTGCTGACCGTGCCCGTAGAGCCGATGTAGCCGAGCGGCGTGTACGACCGCAGTTCACGCGAGCCACGATCGAAGTTCGTGTTGGCTTCGTAGGTGAGCCACTGGAAGGGGCGGTAGCGCACCTTGAGCGTACCCGTGAAGCGGTTCCGGTCGTTCAGGTTCTGGATGTTCGACCAGTTGTAGAGCGGGTTGCTGACGTTGCCCGAGGCCGGCGTCTGGCGAATAGCGGCCTTGTACGGCGTGCCGTTCGGGTTGTTCTCCAGCAGGTCGATGTTCGGCTCGAGGAAACGGAGCCCAAAGAACGCGTCGCCAGAGCTGTCGTCGGCCGCATCGGCCTTCGACTGGCCGTAGAAGGCGCCCGTCTGCAGGTCGAGCTTGGGGTGCAGCTCGAGATCGAGGTTCATACGGAAGTTCTGGCGGTTGTACCCGCTCAGCAGATTCGCGATGCCCTGATCCTTCGAGTTCTGGAAGGAGGCATTGAAGTTCGACTTCTCGTTGCGCTGGCCGACCGAGATGTAGTTCGTCATGAACTGCCCCGAGCGGAACACGTTTCCGAGTTGGTCGAAGACCTTCGGGTACGAATTGTCGGAGATCTTGTCGTCTTCCTGGATACGATTACCGTTGGCATCGCGCGCGAACTCACCCGCCGCCGTGACCTTGTACGGATGCGAGAAATTGTTCGGAATCGTCTTGCGGAGGTCGTTGCTGCCGTACTCGTTGCGGACGGTCACGCTGGTCTGGCCGGCGGCCAGTGCGGCGCCACGCTTGGTGAAGATCTGCACCACGCCGTTGGCGGCGTCGGATCCGTACAGCGAGCTCGCGGCGGCACCCTTGATGACTTCGATGCGCTCGATGTCTTCCGAGTTGATGTCGGCGAGCGAGAGGCGCGAGATCGTGCCATCGACGATGATGAGCGGATCCTGGCTGCCCGTGAGCGACGTCGGACCACGAAGGCGAATGCGCGGGGCCGAGCCCGGCTCGCCGTTCACGGCGGTCACACTCGCACCAGCCACACGGCCGGCGAGGGCGCCGAGCGGGGATGAGGCCGGCGCTTCCTTGATCTGCGCATTGTCGACCGCAGCCACCGCGAACGTCGTCTTCTTCTGCGACGTCGCGTCCGACACACCCGTGGTGACGACGGCGTCCAGATTCAGCACGTCCTTCTCGAGCTCGAAGTTCTGCTCGCTGCGTCCGGCCGTGAGCGTGATCGCGCGACGCAGCGGACGGTACCCGATGCTGCGCGCGAGCAGACTGACCGGCTTGCTGGCACGCGCCGGATCGATGGTGAAGGAGTAGCGTCCCTGCTGGTCGGTGACCGCACCGGCGGACAACTCGACAATGCCGACCTGCGTACCGCCCAACGGCTGGCCATTCGAGGTAACGCGACCAGTGATGGTCATCGTCGCCTGCGCTTGCGCCGCGTCAGGGCTGAGTAAGAAGATCAAGGTGGCGGCGGCGGCGATGAACCGCCGCATGACGTGATGCATTCCTGCTCCTTAGCTTTGGAGTTCGTCCCTGCAGAGCGCGGCTGGTCGCGGTTTCCATCCGTCTGGAACCGTGGCAAGAGCTTAACAGTAAACGTCACACTTTGGTCACCGTTTGGCGACCTTTTTTGGGGACGAAGTGTATAAGCGCGATTCGATCACTTCATTACAGGACCAACCATGTCGGCTTTGCGACTCGCATACAACCGCGCACCGTATCAGTTGAGCCCGCCATGGATCGTGCGCTTCATCCCGTGTTTTATCGCGCTCACCATGTTCACGAAGCCTCTCGTCGCGCAAAGCGTCAACTCGGCGGCGACCTTACGCGGCCGGATCCTCGATGCGGTGTCGGGCGCACCGCTGGTCGGTGCGACCGTAGCCGCGACCACCACCGGCGCCAGCGTACAGACGGACTCCGCCGGCCGGTATCGCATTGACGGGCTCAAAGTCGGTATTCACCGCTTTCTGGTGAGCGCGGCGGGGTACAACCGAGGCGCGGTGTCCTTGGCCTTTGCGCCGCGGGAAGTGATGGAGCGCGATCTCGAACTCGATCCCGTGGGACGCACGCTCTCCGCCGAGGACAGCGCCAAAGCGCAGGTGCTGCCCACCGTCCCCGTCACGGCCCCCATGTCGGCCGGGCGTCGATTCGACGATTTCGAGCGCCGTCGCACCACCGGCCGCGGGCAGTACCTCACCCGCACCCAGCTCGAGGAGGGACAGTTCGGGACGCTGCAGGATGCCATGCGCCCACTGCGCGGGGTGCGCTACTCGTGTGCGGGATCGACCTGCCTGGTCCAGATGGCCCGCGCCCCGTTGGGCTGTTCCCCCGACTACGTGGTGGACGAGCGGGTGGACAACATGTTCGGCCCGCTGGTCCCGGTGCGCGACATTCAGGCGATCGAGGTCTACACCGGCGCCAGCGACGTGCCCGGTGAGTTCGCCGGCACCAACGCGGGCTGCGGTGTCATCGTGATCTGGACCACCAACGGGCGCGCCCCCAAGCGCGGCTAGCGCCGGCGGTGTGGCGT
>CAITQY010000366.1 GCA_903894655.1 uncultured Gemmatimonadota bacterium | reverse complement strand
CTGCAAGCGACCGTACGCGCGACCGGCAGAGGCGTCCTTCGTGCCCTTGGGCCCAGCCGCCGGGAACACTTCGTCGGCGATGAACACGTAGTTCTTGTGACGCCACGCCGTGTGCGTACCGCGAATGAACCCCGGGCCGCCGTCCACTTCGACCTGCTTGTACATCGCGTTCAGGTCGTACTTGAACTGCGACACCTTCACCGGATTCGACGGCGAACCACCCTTGATGCCGTTGCCCACGTCGAGCACGATCAGGCCGTCGTTCCAATAGCTCGCGTACAACAGACCGTCGCGCAAATCGATATCGTGCAACGAGCGGCCGGCGTCGGGCCGCCCTTCCGTCATCCAGCGCGCCACTTCCTTGGGATGGTACGGATCGTTCACATCGATCACGTGCAACGCGCCGGTGCCGTCGTTCGTGAGGAAGATGAACGTGCCGAACTTGTCCTGCTTGTACACGAACGCCGAATGCACGCCGCCGGTCACGCCATCGGTGAACTCGGCGATCGGCTTCGGATGCGCCGGATCCTCGAGCGAGGCAATCACGATGCCGTTCTTGCGGTCGCTCGCGCCTTCGCGCGTGAACACGAGGAACTTGCCGTCAGGGAACGTCATCACATCGTTCACGCGACGCGTGTTCGACACGATGGAGTCGGTCACCTTCGGATCCGCCGGGTTGCTGATGTCGAGCGCGTACAGTACGTCGCCGCCACCCCCTGATCCGAGATAGGCGTGCTTGCCATCCTGGTGAATCCACACTTCTTCGGTCGTGAAGCGGGTGCGCGGCAAGCGGCCCACCAGCGACAACGGACGGCGCACATCGCGCGGGGCGAGCGTGATCGTGCTCTCCACGCTGCGGGCGCCGAAGGACGCGGTGATCGTGTACTCGCCGGGCTCATAGCCCACAAAGGCGCCGTCGGCGTCAATCTGTCCCTGTCCCGGCGAGAAGCTCCAGGTGGGCGTGAGGCCCGCGATCGACTTGCCGGCCGCATCCTTGGCCGTGATCGCAAAGCGCAGCACGTCACCCGTGCGCGCTTCCACGTGTCCGGGAGCCATCGTCAACGACGACAGCGAAGCCGCCGCGACCACCAGCGGCATGCGCTGCGCGACACCGCCGGTCGTGGCCACAATGGCCGTCGTGCCGCCCTTGAGGGCAGTGACCAACCCGGTGGCACTCACGCTGGCCACGGCTGGGTTCTCACTCTTCCATGTCATCCGGTCACTGCGGGCGTCACCGTTGGCCGAGTACGCGTGCGCCGTCGCTCGCACGCGCTGCCCCACCACGAGCTTGGGGGCGGTCGGCGCCAACTCGATGCGCGCCGCCGGCCCTGGCACGGCGGTAATCTCGATCACCTCGAATGTCGGCGCGGCGCCTGGCATCGTGGCGGTGACCGTGACGGGCAGGATCGCCGTTGAGCTGGCCGTGAGCAGTCCCAGCGAATCCACTCGTCCTTCAAAGCGAGCCGAGCCGCCCAGTCGGTACCGGACGGTGACGCCAGAGAGCACGTTGCCCTGGGCGTCGCGCGCTTCGGTGCGCAGTCGCATCGTATCGCCAGCCACGATTGTCCGGCTGGCTGGGGTGATCACCAGACGAGCAATCTTCGGTGCCGGCTGCGACGAAAGGGCGGCCAGCGGGGTCGCCAGCGCCAGCAGGAGCGGGGCGACGGTGAAGGAACGCTTCATAAACGGGGAGGCTCCGGAAGAGGGCCAGCAGTGCGTGTTCGAGGACCACAGACTCCTAATAATGGGAGCAGAGCACGCTCGCGTCGAGCGAACGCCCCTGACTTCCGTCGAGCCGCGTGCGGCCGCACCTTAGGACATGGCCCACGCTGTGACCCCTGCGGCACTCTCATCAATCTCGTAAAACCCGTATGAACACCGTGCCCTTCGTACCGTCTGTCCGCCGTTGCTCGCTCGGCGTGGCGTTGGCCTTTACCACCGCACACGCGACGGGCGCACAGACCGCACCAGCGCGTCAGACGGAAGCCGACGCGTATACGCGCTACGAACTGCAGGCGCCGGGATCGGCCAAGTTCCGCATCGTGTATGACGTGACCGCGACGACGGCCGGTGCCACACACTACTTCAATCCGATTCGCGCGGGCAGCATCGCCACCGACGAACACGTCAGCGATCGCGCCACGGGGAAGTCGCTGGTGTTCGACGTGGTCGGTGCCGCCGTGGCACGGGCCGGTGGCGTGCGCGTGTCGGACACCACGCAGCAGTACATCCGCGTCACGTTGGCGCGGCCGGTGCCTGCCAACGGCGGCGAGGCACGCGTGCTGATCGACAAGACGTACGAAGATGCGAAGAGCTACTTCACCGACGGCACGACGATTGTGTTCAACCGTCCGCTCGGCATCAAGCGGAACGCCGTCGTGCTGCCGAAGGGCTACGAACTCGAGTCATGCAATTATCCGTCGCAGATCCTGCGCGAGGCCGATGGACGCATCGCCATCAGCTTCTGGAACAGCACGCCGGCGGAGGCCCCGCTTGTGCTGCGGGCGCGCCCGGTTGCGTCGCTGGTGAATGTGGCACGGCCGGCGCAATCCAGCGTACAGGCGCGTCTCGCGGAGCGTGCGATCCAGTCGCGGGAGATCGTGTACTTCCTGCAACAGCCGGAAACACACGCCTTCGACTTGTATCACGACTACACCGAATCGCGCCCCGGCACCGAGTACTACATCAACGTGGTGCGTGCCGGCAGCCGCGTGTCGAACCCGTCGGCCCGCAATCTGGATCCCGG
>CAITQY010000365.1 GCA_903894655.1 uncultured Gemmatimonadota bacterium | reverse complement strand
CGCTGATCGAGCCGCTGCGCTTCCAGCAGTTTGCCCTGCATGCGCAACTCGGTCAAGCGTTCCGCCAGCTCCTCACGGATCGCGACGCTCGCCCGTTCGATCGTGGGGCGATTCGTGATGAAGTGCTTCGCCGGATAGATCGCCATTCGCTCGAGCGTCGAGATCGTTTCGCCCGTGAGTGGGTCGATCTTCGAAATGCGCTCGATTTCGTCGCCCCAAAGCTCGAGTCGCACCGCCTGCTCCTCATAGGCCGGATAGATCTCCACCGTATCGCCTCGCACGCGAAACGTGCCACGGTCGAATGCGACATCGTTGCGCAGATATTGAATGCCGACCAGTGCACGGAGGATATCATCACGCGCGATCTGCTGGCCACGCGAAACGGCAACCATGCGCTCACGATACGACACCGGATCGCCAAGTCCGTAAATCGCGGATACGGTCGACACAATGACGACGTCGTCGCGCTCCATCAGGGAGGATGTCGCACGCAGTCGCAGGCGGTCGATATCCTCGTTGATACTTGCGTCCTTCTCGATGAACGTGTCACTCGAAGGGACGTACGCTTCCGGCTGATAGTAGTCGTAATACGAGATGAAGTATTCGACAGCGTTCGTCGGGAAGAACGACTTGAGCTCACCGTACAACTGCGCGGCCAACGTCTTGTTGTGCGACAGCACGAGGGTCGGTCGTCCCCACTGCGCGATCACGTTGGCCATCGTCATCGTCTTCCCGGAGCCGGTCACGCCGAGCAGCGTCTGGAAGCGGTCGCCGCGCACGAGCCCCGTGGATAACTCGATGATCGCCCGCGGCTGATCACCGGCCGGGGCGAAGGGACTTTGAAGACGAAAAGGGGCAGCCATCCACGCAATATAGCGGGATCGGCTTTTCTTCGGGTGGCACCCTCGGCTCACCGGTTGAGCCAGCCACCTACGTCTCGGCCGTGATCTTCTCGCGTCGGGATACGGCCACGATACCCTTGACGCGACGGGCCGCCTTCATGATGCGCTCCAGATGCGCCAGATTCTCGACCTCGACCATGGCCGCTCCCGTTACTCGACCATCGGTCGTCTTCAGCTCGAGACTCTTGATATCGGTGCCCGTTGCACTCACGGCCGCCGCGACGTCGGCGTAGAGCCCGCGTCGGTCGGTACCCTCCATCGCGAGCCGAACGATGAACCGCTCTCCGGCCATCTCGTGCCAGTCGATGTCGAGGCGTCGTTCCGGCTCGTGCGCCAGCAAGAGCAAGTTCGGACAATCACCGCGGTGAATACTGACGCCGCGCCCGCGGGTGACATAGCCGACGACCTGATCCCCGGGTACGGGCTGACAACACTGCGAGTAGCGCACGAGCAATCCATCCGCGCCCTGAATACGGATCCCCTTGCCCGTGCCGCGCACGCGATCGACGATGCGTTCGAGCGTGCTCTGCTTCTCGGCCGGTTCGGCCGTCTCGAGATCAGGGTGCAACGCCTTCAACAGCTGCATGACGTGCACGTCACCGGCACCGACCGATGCGATGAGGTGCGACGCGTCCCTCAGCTTCAACAGCTTGGCAATCGGCTGCAGTCCGCTGTCGTCGATCTTCGGCAGTCGGCGGCGGCGCAGTTCACGCTCGATGATCTCGCGTCCCAGCCGCATGGCGGACGATCGCTCTTCGAGCCGCAGCATCTGCCGGATCTTGTGGCGGGCGCGGCCGGTGCGCACGTGCGACAGCCAGTCTCGGCTAGGCTTCGCATTCGGATTCGTCAAAATCTCGACCGTTTCCGAATTCTTGAGTTCGCGCGACAGCGGCGCAATGCGGCCGTTCACCTTCGCACCAGAGCAATGGGCGCCAACCTGCGTGTGCACGGAAAACGCAAAGTCGAGCGGCGTCGCACCCTTCGGCAACTGGATCACGTCGCCAGTCGGCGTGAACACGAAGATCTCGTCCTGATACAGGTCCAGCTTCAGAAACTCAAGAAACTCGCCGGGTGTCTCCGCATCGAGCTGGAGCTCGAGCACCTGCCGAAACCAGGCCAGCTGCCGATCTAGTTCATCGGCGCTACGCGATGACTCCTTGTACCGCCAATGGG
>CAITQY010000364.1 GCA_903894655.1 uncultured Gemmatimonadota bacterium | reverse complement strand
GTCCTGCAGCTGACCACCGGGCTCCGCGCCCGCGGCCATGACGCGCGGGTCGCGACGGTGCTGGACCCTGCCGACGCGGCGTCGCACCCGTTCGTCGAGGCGCTGGAGGAGGCCGGGGTGCCCGTGCACCGCATCGTCGTGGGTACGCGTGCGTATCGCGCCGAGCGAGCAGCGATCGCGCAGCTGATGCGGGAGAACGACGTGGATGTCCTGCACACCCACGGCTATCGCCCCGATGTCGTGGACGGCGGTGTGGCCCGATCGATGCACCGCGCGCACGTGACCACCTTGCACGGTTTCGTGGGCGGGAGCTGGCGCGGTCGCGTGTACGAGTGGCTTCAGGTGCGAGCGGCCGTTCGGGCGAGCGCGGCCATTGCGGTGTCGGCGCCGATTGCCGAACGACTGCGGCGGGCAGGCGGTGCAGAGACGACGCATCTGCTGCGGAATGCCGTGGCACCGAATACATCGGCCCTCGATCGCTCGGCAAGTCGCGCGGCGCTCTCGCTCCCCGCTGAGGCCGTGCTGGTAGGATGGGTGGGCCGGTTGTCCCATGAGAAGGGCCCCGATCTGTTCGTCGAGGCGTTGGCGCGAACGGGCGATCATGTTCACGGCGTGTTCGTGGGCGATGGTCCACTGCGCGAGCCGATGCGTACGCTCGCCGCCGAGCGTGGCGTGGCGCATCGCCTGCATTTCACCGGGATGCGCCCCCAGGCCAGTCGTTACCTCGCCGCGTTCGACGTGCTTGCGCTCACCTCGCGCACCGAGGGGACACCGATGGTGCTGCTCGAGGCGATGTGGGCCGGCGTGCCGATCGTGGCGACGGCGGTGGGCGGCGTCCCGGACATCATTGACCGTCACGTTGGTCTGTTGTGTCGGCCCGGTGAGCACAGTTGTTTCCAGCAGGCGATCGAGCGGCTCGTCGTCGATCGGCCTGCCGCCATAACGCTCACTAAGGCGGCGTATGCGCGTGTCAACGACGAATACTCTGTTGCTCGCTGGATCAGTGCGCATGAATCCCTCTATGCTGCCATTCTCCCGAGTCGGTGACGTCGTGAGTGCCGATTCAGACACAGTACCTTCGACGAATCTTGTTTCGGGAAGGAGCAGTGAGGCGCCTTCGACGGCATGGAGGTCGGCTCCGGAGGGTAGTCGTTCCGGTCATCGCCTGCTCGCGGTCGATGCGCTGCGAGGTGTGGCTGCTATGGCGGTCGTGCTCTACCATGTGCCGCAAGCGCTTCGAAACGCCGCTGGATTACCACGGGTAGTAGACGTCATCTTTTCGAATGGATATCTCGGCGTCGATGCGTTCTTCGTGCTGAGTGGCTTTGTTATTTCCATGAGCGTGGCCTCGGGCGCTTGGAACGTCGGGTATTTGCTGAGATTCGTCGCCAGAAGGTCGGTCCGACTTGACCCCTCGTATTGGGCGGCTATAGCGATAGAGCTTAGTCTCGGTTGGGTAGGAGTGCGCTTTCTGGGCGATCAATACCCGTTCCCGACTGTGCCCGATGTGTTCGCGCACCTTGCCTACCTCCAAGGCATGCTGAACGTCAGGCAGATCTCCGACGTGTTCTGGACGCTCTGCTTTGAGATTCAGTTCTATCTACTGCTTGTTGGACTACTCGTCGTGTCGCACGTGTCGGCCATCAGGCGCATCATCCCGCCGAGGGTTCTGCTAGCAGTCGTATTTTCGGCGCTCGTTGCCGTCTCGCTTGCTCTTCGCGGCGGCGCCATCAAGGGGCCGAACGAGGGTTTGGCGCTCATACGGATGTACCAGTTTGCGCTTGGCATCTCGGCGTATCTGTACGCCACGAACAAGATATCCGTAACGACGCTTTCGATCGTTGCCGGTGGCATCATCGCCGCCCGGATAGCAGATCACGCATTTGTGGAAACG
>CAITQY010000363.1 GCA_903894655.1 uncultured Gemmatimonadota bacterium | reverse complement strand
GCGCCGTGGTCGGAAAGCGATCTGCTCACCATGGTGGCCACCGAGTGGTACGACGTGATCGGATTCTCCGTCGGCCATGAAAGCCGGCTTCCGATCTTGCGGCGCGATATCCAGCGGCTCAAGTCGGCCTCGCGGAATCCGCATGTCCAGTTCATGGTCGGCGGTCAGGCCTTCACGGACGACCCGACCCTTGCCGATCAGGTGGACGCAAGCGCCATCGCGGGCGGTGCGGGCGAAGCGCCACAACTCGCCCGCCGTCTGCTCGACGACGCGCATCACGCTGCGGCGAACGTACAGCGGGAGGCACTAGGCGATCATGACCACATCATTGATGCCCATCGACGCGACTGACGCCGGGTTTGGCGATATCGACACCAAAACCGCGGCCTCGCTGCTGGCGGTTGCGGGGGATATTGCCCTCGTCATGGACAGTGCCGGTGTGATTCGTGACGTAGCCCTTCCCGGCGCGGATTCACAATTCAGCGCCGCGTCCGAGTGGATCGGCAAGTCGTGGATCGACACGGTCACCCCCGACACCCGTGCGAAAATCGACACCCTGCTCAAGGAGGCCCTCTCGTCCGGGGTCTCCAAGCGTCGGCAGGTCAACCACCTGCTGGTCGACGGCGCGGACGTGCCGATCTCCTATACCGCGCTGCGCATCGGTCGCGACGGCGGACTCGCGGCCGTGGGCCGCGATATGCGCCACGTCTCAGCGCTCCAGCAGCGCTTAGTCGAGGCGCAGCAGGCGATGGAGCGCGACTACTGGCGCCTGCGTCATGTGGAGACCCGCTACCGACTGCTCTTCCAGATCGCCAGTGACGCCATTCTGGTGATTGACGCCGGCACCTTGAAGGTGCTCGATGCCAACGCGGCGGCGGGACAGGTGTTCGGGGATGCCCCCGACCGCCTGATCGGACGCCTGTTCCCGTTCGGGACCGATGCCGAGGGAGCGCGCGCGCTTGACGAACTGACGATGACGGCACGCAGCGCGGGGCGATCGGGCGACATCCTCGTGTCGATGGCGACCGGGAGCCGTTCCTATCACGCGTCGGCGTCGTGCTTTCGTCAGGAGTCGGCGTCGCTGCTCCTCGTCCGCTTCTCGGCAGCCGAGATCGCGCCGAATACCAGCGGCTCAGCCGACTCGTCGCTTCGCGTCATCGACCTGCTGGAACGCTCCCCCGATGGATTCGTGGTGACCGATCTGGAGGGCTACGTGCTCACGGCCAATCGGTCGTTTCTCGACATTGCCGGACTGGCGAGCGAGGAGCAGGTCCGCGGCACGCTGATTTCCACCTATGTCGGGAGACCGGGCGCCGACTTCCCGGTCTTCACGAGCGTGCTCAAGAAGAACGGCGTCGTACGCCTCATGGCCACGACTGCGCGCGGCCTGCATGGCCAGCAAAGCGAAATCGAGGTGTCGGCGGTCTGGGCGCCGCAGGGTGAGGAACCCTGCATCGGATTCACCATCCGCGATATCGGCCGACGCCTGGCGGCAAGTCCGCAGGGTGCCCGCGATCTCACGCGCGCCGTGGAAGAATTGACCACGCTGGTCGGCCGCGTCTCGCTTCGGGATCTGGTGCGGGACACCGTGGACCTCGTGGAACGGCATTTCATCGAGGCGGCCCTCGAGCTGACACAGGACAACCGCACCTCGGCCGCCGAAGTGCTGGGAGTGAGCCGACAGAGCCTCTACGTCAAGCTTCGCCGCCACCGGTTGGCGGCGGCGGGTGGCGCCGAAGACCCCCCCGTGAGCTAAAAAAGTCGAGAAACGGCCGGTTCATAACCGGCCGTTTCTCGTTCCCACCGGATCGGACCGCACGGTCTGCCCGGCGGAACGAAGTTGACTCTGTTGCAAATGCGCACTGTCAACTAAACTAGACGCCTATGAGCGTCAGCTTTTCCGTACAGTCTGCTTCAGCGCGCCCGGATCCCAAAGCGGTCCTGACGCTGCTCAAGCCAGTGACGTGGTTCCCACCGATGTGGGCATTCACCTGCGGTGCTATTTCCGCGGGTGTGCCCCTGACCGATCGCAAGGCGTTGCTCGCGCTTGGCATCGGCATCACGGGGCCGCTCGTGTGCGCGTCCAGCCAAGCCGTCAACGATTGGTTCGATCGGCATGTCGATGCGATCAACGAGCCGACCCGCCCGATTCCCTCGGGTCGTATTCCCGGTCAGTGGGGACTCGCGATCGCCATCTTCTGGACGGCGCTGTGCCTGCTGGCCGCGTTGCCGCTTGGCGCGTTCGGGGTGTCTGCCGTGGCCATCGCCCTGCTCTTCTCGTGGGGCTACAGTGCGCCGCCGTTCCGCTTCAAGCGCAATGGCTGGATCGGCAATACGGCCGTGGGCTTCACGTATGAAGGACTCGCGTGGGTGACAGGCGCCGGTATCATGCTGGGCAATCACGTGCCGCCGATGCCACTGCTGCTCCTCGCTACGCTGTACAGCATTGGCGCGCATGGTATCATGACGCTCAATGATTTCAAAGCGATGGAGGGTGACAAGCACATGGGCGTGAACTCCCTCCCCGTGCTGCTTGGCGCGGTGGGCGCGGCGCGCGTCGCCTCTCTGGTGATGTTGGTGGCGCAGGCGGTTGTGATCGGCCTACTGCTGTCGTGGAACCGCCCGTGGCACGCGCTCGCGATCGGCGTGCTCAGCGTAGTGCAAGCCGTCATGATGTGGCGATTCGTCCAGTCGCCGCGCGAACGCGCGTTGTGGCTCAGTGCGCTCGGCGTGCCGTTCTATGTGAGCGGGATGATGATCACCGCCTTCGCGGTGCGCACGTTGCCGATCATTGTGGAGGCGGGTCAGTGAGCTGGTGGCAGCTCTCGCGACTTGGCCTCGTGCAGGCGGCGATCGGTGCCGTCGTCGTGTTGCTCACGACGACCATCAATCGCGTGATCGTCGTAGAGCTGTCGCTCCCCGCCACGGTGCCGGGACTGCTCGTGGCGTTGCATTTCGGCGTGCAGCTGCTTCTGCGCCCGCGCCTTGGCCACGACAGCGACCGCAGCGGGCGCCGGACGCCGTGGATTATCGGTGGGCTGGCCGTGTGCGCACTGGGTGGTGTGGGTGTAGCGGCCAGCCTTCCAGTCATGGCCACGAACGTTGCCCTCGGGATCGCGCTCGCCTCGATCGCCAGCGTCGTGCTGGGCGCGGGGGTCAGCGCGGCGGGCACGCCGTTGCTCGCGCTCATGAGTGAGCGCGCTCATCCGTCGCAGCGCGCTGGTGCGGCCGCGATCACGTGGATTCTCATGATCGTCGGTATCATCATCACGGCCGCGACGTCGGGGGCGCTGCTCGACCCGTTTTCGTACACGCGCCTGATCGCGATTGCCGGCGGGATCGGCGGGATCGGGTTGCTGGTGGCGATGGTCGCGACGTATGGCGTGGAGCGCGGGCCGCGTCCGGTGGCCTCACTGCCGACGTCACGCGACGCGACGCCGGACTCGTTTATGACGGCGTTGCGCACGGTGTGGGACGAACCCGCCGCGCGCCTGTTCGCGAGTTTCGTCTTTGTTGCGATGTTCGCGTACAGTGCGCAGGATCTGATTCTCGAGCCGTTCGCGGGCATCGCATTCGGCATGACGCCGGGGGAAAGCACGAAGCTCTCCGGCATGCATCATGGCGGCGTCCTCCTCGGCATGATCGTCGCCGCGGTGTTGGCCACGAAGCGCGGCCAGCTGCGCCACTGGGCGGCGGCCGGCTGCCTAGCCTCGTCCATCACGTATGTTGCGCTGGCGGCCTCACCGGCGTTGGGCGATGTCCGGTTGTTCACCCTGATCGTCATGCTGCTTGGCTTGGCGAACGGCGTGTTCGCGATCGGCGCGATCGGTTCCATGATGGCGTTGACTGGCGACAAGCGCGACGGTCGCGCCGGCCTGCGCCTCGGCGTGTTCGGCGCGGCGCAGGCGCTGGCGTACGCGATCGGTACGATGTCGGGCGCCGTCGGTGTGGATACGGCCAAGGCACTGCTGGAGTCACCGATACGCGGCTATCTCGCCGTGTTCAGTGTCGAGGCGGTGCTCTTTGCCGCCTCGGCGTTTCTCGCGCTGCGTAGTGCGTCCAGCGAGCGCGCCAATGCTGTGTTCCGCGAGCGTGCGGAGTTTCTGCCGGCGGTACTCCAGTGATGCCCATGACGTCTGCGCGTCAGCGCACCGTGTCCCTGCATTTGCCAAAGGATGTCGCATGAGTGACGCGCCACAGCTCGACCTGTACGACGTCGTGGTGATCGGCGGTGGTCCTGCCGGCGCGACGGCAGCGCATGAGCTTGCGAAGGCTGGCCGTTCGGTGATGCTGCTCGATCGCGCCGGGCGCACGAAGCCGTGCGGTGGCGCGGTCCCGCCCCAGTTGCTGCGCGATTTCGAGGTGCCGGATTCCCTGATGGTCGCCCGCATTGATACGGCGCGCATCATTTCCCCGACGTCGCGCACCGTGGACATTCCGGTGGGCAACGGGTACGTCGGTATGGTTGACCGCGATGTGTTCGATGAGTGGCTTCGCACGCGGGCTGCCCAGGCCGGCGCCGAGCGACAGGTGGGGACCTTCACGAACTTTGCCCGGGGAGCCGATGGCATCCCGGTCATCAGCTACACCGACGGTCGCTCACGGTCGGGGGAAACGCGCACGATCCGCGCGCGGATGGTGATTGGCGCCGATGGCGCGCTCTCGCCGGTGGCGCGGCAGTGCATTCCGAATGCGCACAAGGCCAAGCACGTGTTCGCGTATCACGAGATTGTGAAGTCGCCGGTGGCTGGCGGCACGGCGAACTTCGGGGCGGCCCGGTGCGACGTCTACTACCAGGCACCGCTATCGCCGGACTTCTACGCGTGGGTTTTCCCCCATGGCGCGACGACGAGCATCGGGACCGGTACCTTGCAGAAGGGCTTCGGACTTCGGGATGCGGTCGCCAAGCTGCGCCAGGACACGGGGCTCGATCAGGTCGAGACGATCCGTAAGGAAGGCGCCCCCATCCCGATCAAGCCACTGCCCCAATGGGACAACGGCCGCGACGTGGTGTTGGCGGGCGATGCGGCTGGGGTTGTTGCGCCGGCCAGCGGAGAAGGCATCTTCTATGCGATGACCGGTGGGCGGTTTGCGGCGGAGGCGGTGTTGGAGGCGCTGGCCACGGGGAACGCGAAGGCGTTGCGCCGTGCCCGTCGTCGCTTCATGCGCATGCACGGTCCGGTGTTCGCCGTGCTCGACATCATGCAGGCGTTTTGGTACCGCAACGACGGCCGCCGTGAACGGTTCGTCGCGATTTGCCGAGATCGCGACGTGCAGCAGCTTACGTTTGACGGTTATATGAACAAGCAGCTGGTGAAGGCGAAGCCATTTGCCCACGTGCGAATCTTTCTCAAGAACCTCGCGCATCTGACCGGTCTCGCGACCGCATGAGCTCCAGCCCCGAATCCGCACTCCGATGCTGATATCGATCGCGATTGATTTTCGACAGGCCGACGTGGCGACGCGGGAGCTCTTCCATTTATCGGAAGAGCGTCTCACGCAGCTGTATCGGACGGCACGCAGCGAAGTCGTCACCGAGGCCGCGCTGATCTCGACGTGCAATCGCACGGAGCTCTACGCGTGGGTGGACAGCGACGAGCCTGCGGTCGTTGACCGTGCCGTGCAGACGCTGGCCCGCCGGTGGATGCGGACGCGAGCGGAGGGCGACCAGCTCCTGCAGACGGCCACGCGCCGCGTGGGGGTCGACGCGGCGCGGCATGTGGTGCGCATTGCGGCGGGACTGGAATCACAGGTGCTTGGCGACGGACAGAT
The DNA here is from genome assembly GCA_903894655.1 of uncultured Gemmatimonadota bacterium. Classification (GTDB taxonomy): domain Bacteria; phylum Gemmatimonadota; class Gemmatimonadetes; order Gemmatimonadales; family Gemmatimonadaceae; genus Gemmatimonas. Next base: position 2,537 of record CAITQY010000363.1, on the reverse strand, counting down.
CCTTGGACAACTGAAGGCGGCGTACAAGCGGGCATCGCGCGGCCATACCGCCGGCCCGGTGCTGCATCGTTTGTTCGAGACCGCGCTTCGTGCCGGCAAGCGCGTGCAGACCGAGACGTCGCTCACCGCTGGCCGCAACTCGGTCGGCGCGGAAGCGGCCATCACCGCCAACCAGCGTTTCGGGAATCTCGAGAATGCGCGGTGCCTGCTGGTCGGTGCGGGCAAGACCGGTGCGCGCGCGGCGAAGCAGCTGCACAAGCTTGGCGCGCGCGATCTCGTGATCGTGAATCGGACCTTCGAGACGGCGCAGGAGCTCGCCAAGTTCGTCGGTGGACGCGCCGCGCCGTTCGAGACCCGCCATGTTGAAGCGGCGATGGCCGACGTCGTCATCGTCGCGACCGGCAGTGAGGTCCCGGTGATCACGGCGGAGGGGCTCGCGCGGGGGCGTGAAGCGTGCGCAGCGACGGGGTACTCGATGCTGCTGATGGATCTGAGCCTCCCCCGCAACATTGATCCGGCGGTGACGGAGCAGCCCGGGATCACGCTGGTTGATCTCGATACACTGCACCAGCCGATCCTCACCGCGGAGACGATGCGTCGCGATGCGGCGCCGGTCGCCGCCGACATCTGTGAGAGCGAAATCAGTTCGTTCATGGAGTGGATCGCGAACATGCCGGCGCGCGACGCGATCAAGCCGCTCCGGGCCGCGCTGGAAGATGTGGCCCGCCGTGAGGTGGCCTTTGCGGCAAAGGATGCCGGCGTCGCCGAGCGCGCCGCGTCGCGGATTGTCGCCAAGCTCCTGGCTGGCCCGATGGCGGCGCTCCGGCGTGCCGTGAAGCGTGGTGAACCGCTTGATGCCCAAGCGATGATGTTGCTGGAGATGTTCTCACCGGCGGCGGCCCCTGCGCCCCGTGCCGTCCGGCCCGCCCGCGCCGCCGCGCCGAAGCCCACCGTTGTGGTTGAGCACGCGCCGACGCCGCCGGTTGCGCCCCGCGAGCGTCGCCCTTCGATGGTTCTTACACCGGAGCAGTTCACGTGAGTGCTACGCCCGCCCAGTCGGTTCCTGCGAATGATCTGCTCTTGCGTGCGCTCCGGCGTGAAGCCGTGGAGCGCCCGCCGGTGTGGATGATGCGTCAGGCGGGGAGGTATTTGCCGCAGTATCGCGCGGTGCGCGCGAAGTCGGATTTCCTCACCATGTGCCGGACGCCTGAGCTGGCGGTGGAGGTGACGCTGCAGCCGCTCGACCTGGTCGGCGTCGATGCGGCGATCATTTTCAGCGACATTCTGGTCATTCCGGAAGCGATGGGAATGCACCTCACGCTCGACGAAGGGATCGGCCCGCAGTTCCCCTCCCCGCTTCGCTCGCTGAAGGATCTCGACCAACTTCACGCCGTCGATCCGCAGGAGCATCTCAAGTACGTGCTCGACGCGCTCAAGCTGGCCCGCCGCGAAATCGATGGCAAAGTACCGCTGATCGGATTCGCCGGCTCGCCGTGGACGCTCGCGGCCTATATGGTGGAAGGCAAAGGCACCAAGCAGTTCGCCGTGGCCAAGCGCATGCTGTACGAAAACCCCGAGATGGCCCATGCGCTCCTTGGCAAGATTGCCGACGCCGTGGGTGAGTACTTGGTGGCGCAGGTCGCGGCCGGTGCTCAAGTCGTCCAGTTGTTCGAATCGTGGGCCGGTGCCCTTGGCCCCGACGAGTTCCGGACGTTCGCCCTGCCGTATCTCGCCCGCTGTGCGCAGAAGGCCCGTGAAGCCGGTGTACCGGTCATCGTGTTCGCCCCCGGCGCCGGTTGGGCCCTCGCTGAGATCGCCGCCGCCACCAATGCCGACGCGATCGGTGTGGACTGGCATACGTCGCCGCTGGACGCGCGCCGTCAGCTCGACCCGTTCCGCGTGGCCATGCAGGGCAATCTCGATCCGTGCGCCCTGTACGGGCCGCCGGCCGAGATCCGTCGTCGCACGCACGCCATGATTCGCGCGTTTGGTCCGATTGGCCACATCGCGAATCTGGGGCACGGCATCCTACCCGACGTGTCGCCGGCACACGCGCGCGCGTTCATCGACGCCGTGAAGGAGTTTTCGTGGACCGCGGACGAGATCGCCGCGCAGCCGGAGGCGCAGTCGTCGGGGTGGACCAACCAGTTGGCGGCCAGTCGGTGAGCGCGGCCGTGCTCCCGGCGGCGGTGGTACCGGCGGCGGTCGTGCCAACCGCGCCATCGGTCGCGACACGTCGAGGCGACGCCATTCGCTGGATCGCGGGCCTGCATGATGAGCTCACCTCGTTTTTTGGTCGGCTCGACCGTGGCGGGACGTTCGCAGAGGACCGGTGGGAGCGCCCCGGTGGCGGCGGTGGCGTGGCCCGCGTGATGACCGACGGCGTCACCTTCGAGAAAGCCGGCATCAATCGCTCCGCGGTGATGGGTGAACTGCCGGAACTCGCCGCACGGCGGCTGGGTGGACAGGGGGCGGCTGCCGGTGCGACGCACTTTTTCGCGACCGGTGTGAGCCTGGTGGTGCACCCGCGCAGCCCG
>CAITQY010000362.1 GCA_903894655.1 uncultured Gemmatimonadota bacterium | reverse complement strand
CGAGGCCAAGCCCCGTGCCCTTCCCGATGGACTTGGTGGTGAAGAACGGTTCGAAGACATGTGGCAGCGCATCCGGCATGATGCCATGCCCCTGGTCCTGCACGACGAGCGCCACCACGTCACCGGCCACCATCCCCAGATCGGCGGCAAGTGCGTCGTCGATGCGCTCGTTGGTCACCACGATGCGCAGGGCGCCTCCGGCAGACATGGCGTCGCGCGCATTGACCGACAGGTTCACCACCACCTGATCGAGTTGCGACGGATCGATCCACACCGACGAGTCGCTGGTCGCGACCTCGAGGTCGAGGGCGATGTCGGCGCCGAGCAGTCGTTCGAGCATGGTCGCCATTTGCCGCACATGTTGGCCAAGATCGAGCTGCTGCGGCTCAATGTTCTGACGGCGCGCATACGCCAGCAGCTGCCTCGTGAGCCCGACGGCACGGTCGGCGGCCGCACTCGCCTCATCCACGTCGGCGCGCTTCCGATCCTTGAGGGGGATACTCTCCTTCAGCAACGTGAGATTTCCCTGAATCACCATCATGATGTTGTTGAAGTCGTGCGCGATCCCACCGGCCAGACGGCCCACCGTGGCCAGCCGCTGACTGCGTTCCTGCGCCGCGATTTCGCTGCGTAACTCGGTGAGATTCACCGCACTCGCCGACGCCCCGATGATGTCCTGACGGCTATCACGGAGAGGCAGCAGCGTCAGGGCGAACTCCTGCTCGGCGCTCAGCCGCAGATTTTCGGTCACGACTTCGCCGGCCAGCGCGCGCGTCCAGGCAGCGTCGCCGCTTAGGCGCATGTGCTCCAACAACGGCGAGGCCGTTGGCGACGCAGCCACGAGCCGACCGCGGGCGTCCACCACGGCCACGGCCTCGCGGGCCCCGGCAAAGAAGGCCTCGAGGCGCGCCGACGACGTACCGACCGCCGCCAGAATACGAGCCCGATCTTGCTCGAGCAGCTGTCGCTGCCGGATGGCGAGCGCCAGCAGGATATGCGACAGCCCCATGATGAACGCGTACGCCTGCGCCCACGCGAGGCGGGCGAACGTGTCCGCCACCAGCTGCGAAAAGAGACCATTGCCACTCAAGGTGGCCAACACGAGCGACACGGCGACGAGAATGGCGCCCCACATCGTGGTACCCACGCCAAGGCGAAAGGCGGACCACAACAGCAGTGGATTCACAAAGATGCCGATCGGGACCCGATTAATTCCCATCGGCGAGAGAGAAACCGAGGCCGAAATGCCGAGCAGCAGCAGCAGTTCGAAGAAGAGCAGACGTTCGAGAAGCTGCGCGAGGGTGGTCTTTCGCGCAGTATCCAACAGCCGGCGGCGCAGGTACATGAACCCCGGGACGAGCAGCAACACCCAGGTGATTTCGGAGATCCACCAGGTCAGCACTTCGCGGGTGAGTGGGGCCCGCCCCAAGGCGGCGTAGGCACTGCCACCAAGCAGTGCGGCCACCGGCAGCGTGACCAGACCCGCGAGGATGGCGTACCGGGAGAGATCCCTTGGCTGCTCGAAGTCGGGGGTGCGGCCAAGCACGCGCTCGGTGAGCCAGACCGTGCCGAACTCCCCAATGATTCGCGCGGCCAGCAGCAGGAGGTGCAGGGAGAGCGGCGCGGGCAGGAAGATCGCCAACGCCACGTAGTGCGCCGTGGCCAACGCCACCGCCATCAGCGGACGGAACTCGCGCGCCGTGAGGTACAGCGCGGCGATCCCGATGGCCGTTGCCGGCCACACGCCGAAGTTCACGCTGAAGCGCAACGCGGCCGCCATGGGCACGGCCACCGCGATCAGATACACAACCGCCGCCGCGAAGGCGGAACGCCCGAAGAAGGCAAAGGCGAGCGGCTCGTCGCGATTGGCTACGGACGGTGTGAGCAGTGGACCGATCATGGAAGAGATGTACCGGCGGGTCTAATCGGACGCGATCGTTTCCAACTCTTCCCAGCGGGCCATCAGGGCCGGGATTGCCGACTCGAGTTCGGCCACACGCCTACGGACTGCGCCAAGTGCGGCCGGGTCACGAACCACGGCGGGGTCGGCCAGGGCACCATACCCCTGCTCCAGTTCCGCCTCACTGGCGCTGATGCGGTCCGG
>CAITQY010000361.1 GCA_903894655.1 uncultured Gemmatimonadota bacterium | reverse complement strand
GAGCAGTAGCACGACGGCGCCCAAGACGCTGAGGTGGCGCCGGACATGCGTGGACGCGGCCACGCGGCGCCCTTCCATGCGGAGGCTGCGCGTGAGTGCATAGAGCACGACCACCAGCGCCGTCATGGACACGACGCTCACGAGCGACCACAGGTACAATGTCTCTTCGATCGGCAACCAGTAGACGTAGAAGCCGAGATCACGCCCCATCACGCCTTCGATCTCCCCAAACGGCAGGCCGTGGCGCAGCAACGCGAGATCCACCCAATTGGTGAGTGGAAACGCGAGCACCCCGCCGACGAGCAACGCGAGGACGAGCGTGACCGCAAGCAGTCGCTGGCCCGAGATCATCGCGGTCACCTCGAGATTGGCCACTCGCGACGGGACGGCGACCGCTCGTATCGTGCGGCGTACCGCATGCAGATTCGCGAACGCGAAAAGCGCTCCCAGGACCCAGGCCCCGCCCTGCAGGATCGCAGTGTCGATCACTTGCTCCCAGAACAGGGCTGGCAGTCCCATCGCGGAGAACCAGGCGTGATCGACGAGCAGCGCCGTGACCGCGCGCCCCAGCAAGAGCAACGCGGCGGCGGTCGCCAGACCGAACATCAGCCCGCCGCGTGCACCCATCTCAGCGGTCCGTGCGCGCGATCAGAGCGAAACGCCCTGAGTTTGCAGCCATCCTTCCATTACCCCGCGAATCTCGGCCAACCGGTCGGCCGAACTCGCCTCAAAGCGTGCGACGATCACCGGCTGCGTGTTCGACGCGCGCAGCAGTCCCCACCCGTCACCGAAGAGCACCCGCACGCCATCGACATCAATGACCTCGTGCGTCGCCTTGAAATGTGTGGCTGCGCGACCGACGATCGCAAACTTCGACTCCTCATCGGTTTCGATGCGCAGCTCAGGTGTCGAGACGAATGGTGGCACATCAGCGAGCAGCTCATCGATGCGCTTCCCGGAATCAGCGATGATACGCAGCAGTCTCGCGGCCGCATACAGCGCATCGTCGTGCCCGTAGAAACTTTCCGTGAAGAACATGTGCCCTGACATTTCGCCCGCAATCGGTGCGTGCATCTCCTTCATCTTGTCCTTGATGAGGGAATGGCCCGTCTTCCACATCACCGGAACGCCGCCGGCCTTCTCGATACCATCCATCAGTGCCTGCGAGCACTTCACATCAAAGATGATGGGCTGACCGGCACCGGTGCGACTGAGGACGTCGCGCGCATACAGGATGAGGATGTGATCGCCCCAGATGATGCGTCCGTCGCGATCCACCACACCGATCCGATCGGCATCGCCATCGAAGGCCACGCCGATTTCCGCGCCACGCGCCTTCACCGCCGCAATGCAATCCTCGAGATTCTCAGGGACCGTCGGATCGGGGTGATGATTAGGAAACGTCCCATCGCTCTCGGTGAACAGACCGATTCCGTCGATACCGAGTGCGGTCATCAGTTGAGGGGCGACCAGCGCGGCCGCCCCGTTTCCGCAGTCGAACACGACCTTGAGCGTTGAGCCATCGGGACGCGTGATGCGGCCCACCCGCGCCGCGATATCGCTCACGTACCGATCGATGACGGGCACATGCCGCACCGCACCGGCACCCGACGGGAAGACGCCTCCGACGATCAACCGGTAGAGTACTTGGATCTCTTCACTGTGAAGGGAGCCGGTGCCGACGCACATCTTGAACCCGTTGTACTCGGGAGGATTGTGTGAACCGGTGATCTGGATGCCGCCGACCACGGGCTCGTGATGCAATGTCCAGTACAACAGGGGCGTGGGGACCACGCCCACGTCGACGACGTTCACACCGCATTCCGTAAGCCCGCGCACGAGCGCATCGCGTAGGGCGTCACCGCTCGGTCGATTGTCTCGCCCCACGGCGACGGCTCCCGTGATGCCGTGGGTATGCAGATACGCCGCATAGCCGCGACCGAGCCCATAGGCCACCTCGTCCGTGAGATCGGTGCCCACGATGCCTCGAACGTCGTACTGCCGGAAGATGGATTGACTGATGGCCATTATCTCAGAGTGTCAAAAGTCGGGACAGAGATCACAGCGCGCGGATCGCTCGTGCTCACCGGACGAGGCTCGCGGCTCGGACGCGCGGCGCACCGTTCGACGTCGGCACGCTGGCCGGCGCGGCCGCTCCCGGCAGTGCGCGACGGGCGAGTTCGATCATCGGCGTCGGATAGACGCCCAGCACCAGCAACAGCACGCAGGTAACCGTGATCAGCGACTGCGCCATCGGAATGGTAGAGGGCACCGGATGCCCGTCAGGACGCGGGCGCATGAACATTGCCGAGATCACGGACAGATAATACGCCGCCGAGACGGCGCTACTGAGCACCACGATGATCGCGAGGATCGTCTGCGGTGTGGAGGCCTGCAGGGCCGCCTGCAGGAGATACCACTTGGCGAAAAAGCCCATGCCGCCGACCAGGGGCATACCCATGAACGCCAGCACGAAAACCGACATCGCCACGGCAAGCCACGGACGGACAAACCAGAGGCCCGCTATGTCGTCGAGCGTGGGTGACCGGTCGCGACCGCCATTCACGATGATCAGCACGCCGAAGGCGCCCATAGTGGCGAGCGTGTAGGACACCGCGTAAAAGACCAATGCCGTCGTGCCCGCGGTCGACGCGACCACGATCGTGACGAGCAGATATCCGGCGTGCGCGATGCTGGAGTACGCGAGCAGCCGCACCAGGTTCTTTTGCGCGAGCGCAAATACGTTGCCGGCAATCATGGTCACGACCGCCAACCACCACATCGCGGAGTGCCAACGCGAGGCAGCCCCCGGCATCGCTTCGATCATGACACGCGCGAAGACGGCAAAGGCCGCCGTCTTGACGCAAGCAGACATGAATGCCGTGATCGGCAACGGCGCGCCGTCGTACACGTCGGGTGTCCAGAGATGAAACGGGGCGGCCGCCACCTTGAAGCCAAAACCCACAAGCAGGAGCCCGCTGCCGACGAGGAACATCGGACCAAGACTCGGCTGCGTTGAGACCCACTGTGCGATATCGACCAGACGCGTACTGCCGGTGGCACCGTAGATCAGCGCGATGCCATAGAGAAGGAATCCCGACGACACCGATCCCAGGAGGAAGTACTTCACGGCCGCTTCAGCACCGCGCGCACTGCGCCGATTCACTCCGGCCAGTACATAGATCGCGAGCGACATCAGTTCGATGCCAAGAAATACGAACATCAGATCCCGTGCGGCCGCGAGCACCATCATGCCGGTGGCCGCGAGCAACATCAGCACCGGCACCTCCGGACTGAAGGCCGCACTGCGGTGGTGCTCGGCGTCGAGCAGGATGAGCGACAACACCGTTCCGAGCAGGATCACGAGATCGATCGCCCACCGGAAACCGTCGCCGGCAATGCGCTGATCGGGGGTGCCGTTTACGCCATCGCCCCACGCGATCATCACCACTAGACCGACGAGTAGGCACAGCACCACGCCGAAGCGGGTCAGCGCGCTCGTCTTCTCGGCACCCTCAGCCATGGCCGCGTCGTTGCTCTGCGGATTCCAGACGCTCGCCAGCAACATGACCATGGCGCCGGCGGACATCAGGAGTTCGGGAGCCAATGCGCGGAAGAGCGCGCCGGCGGAAAGGGTAGCGCCCATCAGCGGACCACGGAGACGTTGGGGAGCGAAGTCGCGGCGTTCGGACCGAACCGCACCGACTCGATGATGTTCTGTGACGCGCGCTCGATGCGCTGCAGCATCGGCTGCGGCGACACGCCGAGGTATATGATCGCCACAGCGAACGCCGCCATCACTACGCACTCACGGCCAGTAAAGTCCGTGAGCGCCCCATTATTGGCGGTATCGATGCGTTCAAACAGGACGCGCTGTAATGCCCGAAGTCCGTAGGCCGCGGCGAAAATCACGCCGCTGGTCGCAATCACCGCGAGCACCGGGCGTTCTGCATAGGTCCCGATGAGCACGAGGAATTCACCCACGAATCCGTTCGTACCAGGCAGTCCGATCGTGGACAGCATCACAAGCGTCAGCATCACGCTGAACATCGGAACCACTTTGGCAATGCCACCGAATCCGGCCATGTCGGTGGTGCCGCGCCGATCCTCGAGCATGCCCACCAGCAGGAAGAGCGCGGTCGTAGAGATGCCGCTGTTCACGATCGTGACCACGGCCCCCTGGACAGCCTGCTGCGTGAGTGCGAAGCAGCCGAGCATGATGAAGCCGAGGTGACTGATTGAGCTGTAGGACACCATGCGTTTCATATCGCGTTGTGACATCGCCAGCAGCGCACCGTATACGATAGCGATCACCGACAGCACCAGGATCGTCCCGCGCACCGTCGGCTCCATGGCCGCCGCCGGAAAAAGCGGAATCGCGAAACGCAGGATCGCGTAGGCGCCGACCTTGATACCGAGCGTGACCGCGGCAAAGGTCGGTGCCGCCCCTTGGGCATCCGGCAGCCAGGTGTGGAACGGCACCAAGGCCGACTTCACGGCAAATGCCAGGAAGAACGCGCCGAACATCCACAGCTGGGTACGAGGCGTGAGCGCGAGTCCCATCAGCTGATCGAGGTGAAACGACGCACTGCCGCCCAACGTCCAGAGCGCCAGAATTGCCACCAGCATCAATAATGAGCCGACGAGCGTGAACAGCACGTAGCGCAGACTGGCGCGCGACTGCCCAGCGACTCCCCAGACGCCGATCAGAAAGTACGTGGGGATCAGCATCAGCTCCCACGCGAAAAAAAATGCGAGCAGATCGAGCGTCACGAAGACGCCGATCAGTCCTGTGGTGAGCATGAGCGCGAGTGCACCGAACGCTGGCGTGCGCACCCGTACGTTGTTCCAGGAGCCGAGGAGGGCGAGCGGCAACACGAGGGCCGTCATGACGACCATCGGCAACGAGAGGCCATCAATGCCGAGGCTGATCGTGGCCCCGATGTCCGTCAGCCATGGCAGATCCACGCGGGCCTGCCATCCAGTGGCGGTGGGATCGTACACCGCCCACAAGACGAAGCTCAGCAGGGCTTCGATCGTCAGCGCCACGAGTGTGAGCGTGCGCGCATCCGGCCCGCCACTTGGTGCTTCCGTGCCGTCTTCGTTGCGCGACATGTCGCGCCCGCCGAAGCGCACGAGCAGCGCGGCCGCCATTGGCCAGAACAGCATCACCGGCAGTACCCACTGCCCGGCTCCGATTGAAAGAAGGAAATCGCGCATCGTTCAGCTCAGGGTGAGGGCGGCCAGAAGCGCGAGCGCACCGGCGGCTAACAGCCAGGCGTACTTCCCCACGTCTCCATCCTGCAACTTGCTGCCCACCAGGGCCGCGGTTCGCGACAGCAGCGAACCGCCCGCGCTGAAGGCGCGGTCGACGCCCGTTTCGACTCCACGGGTGAGCACCACATTGGCGAACGCGGAGATCGGTCGCACCACGAGCGCGTCGACCAGTCTGTCTACATTGTACGCGCGCGCCAACAGACCCTGATCGACCGCCGAGTGGGCCTTGTCCGCGATCGGCTTTCGGTACCAGAGCAACGCGAACACGATGCCGACCACGGCCACGGTGGTCGCCACGGCGAGAAGAATCGTCTCGGTGCCATGATCGAGATGCGTGGCACCAGCCAGGCGGGCCGCGCTGCTGCCCGTGACCGGCTCGAGCCAATGTTCCAGCAGGCCGACCGGGCCGAGTGGCAGCAGCGCCGGCAAGTTCAGCCAGCCACCAAGCACCGTCAGCGCGCCGAGGATGAGGACCGGCGCGGTCATGATCATCGGCGCCTCATGGAGCATCTCTTGCTCCGCCTCGCCTGTGCGGTTGCTGCCATAGAACGTGAGCAGGAGCAAACGCGTCATGTATATCGCCGTGAGCAACGCGGTCAGGACGCCGATCCCGTACGCGACGTACAGCACGGTGCTGCCGGAAACTCCGAGCAGCGACGCGCTGGCCAATGGGCTGCCCTGCGCGCGCGCAAACACCGACGCGAGGATCTCGTCCTTCGAGAAGAATCCGGCGAGCGGCGGAACACCGGCAATCGCTAGCGTCGCCAGCGTCATTGCGGCCGCCGTTGCCGGCATGTACTTGGCCAGTCCGCCCATGTTGCGCAAATCCTGCGGATCGTCGTCGCGGTGCGTGTGGTGATACGCATGATGCATGGCGTGAATCACCGAGCCCGCGCCGAGAAACAGCAGCGCCTTGAAAAAGGCGTGTGTGACGAGATGGAACACGCCCGCCGTGTACGCACCGCTGCCGACGCCCACAAACATGTAGCCCAGTTGGGAGACCGTGGAGTACGCCAACACCTTCTTGATGTCCCATTGACGGAGCGCGATCGTGGCGGCGAACAGGGCCGTAAGCGCGCCTACGGCCGTAATAACCAACGACGCCTCCGGCGCCCCGGAGAAGATCGGTGCCGCGCGCGCCACGAGATACACGCCGGCGGTCACCATCGTGGCCGCGTGAATCAGTGCCGAAACGGGCGTCGGACCCGCCATGGCGTCGGGCAGCCAGATGTACAGCGGCAGCTGCGCGCTCTTACCGGCACAGCCGATGAACAGAAAGAGCGCGATGGCGAGCACGACCGGCGTGCCGGCCATGCCGCCCAGTGCCGCATGGGCGCCGATGAAGTCGAGCTTCTGCGTCGTGACCCGGATCAGGAACATGGCGACGAGGAATCCAAAATCGCCGACTCGGTTCACGACGAAGGCCTTCTTCCCCGCTTCGGCGTTGGCCGTGTCGCTGAACCAGAAGCCAATCAGCAGGTACGACGCAAGCCCGACGCCCTCCCAACCGACGAACAGCACGGGGTAGCTCGCACCAAGCACGAGCACCAGCATGAAGGCCACGAACAGATTGAGATACGCGAAGTACCGCGCGTAGCTGGCATCGTCGCGCATGTAGCCAACGGAAAACAGATGGATGAGCGACCCGACGCCGGTGATCACGAGCACCATCAGGATCGACAGCTGATCAAGTTGTAGGCTCCAGTCGATGACCAGGTTGCCCACTGGCATCCACGTCCCGTAGCGAACGATGTGCAAGGCCTGCTCGGGCGCGCCCTGCATGTCGAGGAAGAGGGTGACCGCTACGCCGAATGCCGCCAGGATCACGCCGGGCCCCACCACCGTGACGAGCGGGTGTCGCGCCGTGGTCACGGTGTCGCCGTCGGACCGTTTCCCAAAGAACGCGAGCGATCCATTGGACAGAAAGCCAAGGATCGGGAGCAGGATGAGCACGCCAAGTAAGGTCGGGATCATCCGCGAAGCGTCCGGAGCGAGGACAGGTCAACCGTACCGAAATGCCGGAACACGGAGATGAGGATCGCCAAACCGACGGCCGCCTCAGCGGCCGCGATCGTCATCACCATGACCACGAAGACTTGTCCCGTGACGTTGTGCATCTTGGCCAGCGCCACGAAGCTCAGGTTCACGGCATTCAGCATGAGCTCGGCGCACATGAACAGGATGATCGCGTTTCGGCGGGTCAACACGCCGACGACGCCGATGACGAACAGAATGGCCGAGACGATGAGCGCTTCGGCGATCATGCGCGCACCCGCTTCTTGGCGAGGAGGACAGCGCCGATGATAGCCACCAGCAGCACGAGACTGGTGAGTTCGAACGCCACGAGATAGTCGGTAAAGAGCGAGGCGGCGACCCCTTCGACGGCATTGTCGATCGCCGGCGCCGGCGCCATACGAGGAATCTTTTGCCGCTGAACGACCAGCAGTTTGGCCAGCAG
>CAITQY010000360.1 GCA_903894655.1 uncultured Gemmatimonadota bacterium | reverse complement strand
CTCGTGGCGGTCTCGCTGCTCACGCTGGCGGGAATCGCTGCGGCTCCGATCCTCACGACCGTGCTGGCCCCGGGCTTTGATCCCGCGACGCAGGTACTGACCACGCGTCTGATCCGCGTGCTGTTTCCGATGACCGGACTGATGGTGCTGAGTGGATGGTGCCTCGGCATCCAGAACTCGCACCGGCGATTCTTCTGGTCGTACGCGAGCGCCGCGCTCTGGTCGATGGCACAGATCGCACTCTTACTGGTGTGGGGCCGGCGCGCCCCGGACGCGATGACGCTCGCCTACTGGCTGGCCTGGGCAACGCTTGGCGGCGCGGTGCTGCAGATCGCTGCGCAGATGCCTGAAGTGCTGCGGCTCGTCGGGTCGATCCGACCATCCGTCGATCGGTCGGCCGACGGCGTAATGCAGACCCTCCGCAACATTCTGCCGGTGGTGACGGCGCTTGGCGTAGTGCAGATCTCATCGTTTATCGATTTGCAGATCGCGTCGTATCTCCCGCAGGGCGCCGCCACCAACATGTCGTATGCGAATACCCTCGCGATGCTACCGGTGTCCCTGTTCGGCGTGTCTGTGGCAGCGGCGGCACTGCCGATGTTCGCGCGTGACAGCGGAACACAGGCGCTCGATGCATTGCTCGAACGCCTTCGCGGCGGCTGGCAGCGTATCCTCTTCTATATCGTGCCCAGCGCGGTCGTGTTTCTTACGCTCGGCGACTATTGCGTCGGCATTCTGTATCGAGCCGGGCGATTCGGCGCCGCCGAACAGCGATCGGTGCATTGGGTGCTCGCCGCGTATGCCGTCGGCCTCGTCAGCTTCGGTTCGGTGAAGCTGCTCGGATCGGCGTATTACGCGCTGCAGGACTATCGTACCCCGCTGCGTGCGTCGATCGCGAGCATCATCGTGTCGGCCGTGGTCTCGATCGGCATCGCGGTCCCGCTGCGTTCACTGCCCATGGCTGCTGCTGGGATCGCGCTTGGCTCGGCGATGGGATCATATGTGAATTTGGCGATGCTCGCGCGCGGGCTTCGGCAACGGCTCGGCGTGCTGTACACGCCAGCGATGTGGCGGGGAACGTGGCGCATCGTCATCGCCGCGTCGGTGGCCGGCTTGCTGTCGGCGTTCCTGCGGCTTGCCCAGGTGCGATGGTTTCCCGGCCTGCATCCCCGTACCGCGGGGCTGCCCGTGCTGGCGGGTTTCGGCGTGACGTATCTCGTGGTTGCCTGGGCGATGGGCTCCGCCGAAGCGGCGCGTTGGCTGCGCCTCCCGACTCGGAAGATGGGCGAATGAGTGCTGAGCATGATCAACGACTCAGTGATGCGTTGTTGGTTCCTGAGGATGACTGGACCAGCGCCGCGATCGCGCGCGGCATGCCGCCCAGCGTCGCGCAGAAACTGCCGCATCTTCCCGATTCGCCCGGCGTGTATCTCTGGAAAGATGCCGAGGGAGCGGTGCTCTACGTGGGGAAGGCGAAGCGGCTGCGCTCCCGCGTCAAGAGTTATTGGGCCCAGGATCACCTGAGCAGTCCGAAGACGCGCGGATTGATGCGCAAGGTCAGGGAGCTTGATACCATCGTCGTGCCGAGCGAATCCCACGCGCTGATTCTCGAAGCGACACTGATCAAGGAGTATCACCCGCGTTTCAACATCGCGCTCCGCGACGACAAATCATATCCGTATATCAAGGTGACGGTGCAGGAGCCGTTCCCGCGGGTAATCGTGACGCGCCGACTGCAGGATGATGGCGCGCGGTACTTCGGTCCGTACACCGATGTGGGATCGATGCGGCGCGCGCTGAACGTGGTCAAGCGGATCTTCACGGTGCGGTCGTGTCACTACAACCTCCCCAGTGAGGCGCCGGAACGGCCGTGCCTCGACTATTTCATCAAGCGCTGCCAGGCACCGTGCGTGGGCTATCAGACCACGGACGATTATCGCGCGATGATCGACGAGGTCGTGTGGTTTCTCGATGGGCGTACGAGTGATGTCGTGCGTCGCGTTCGCGAGCGCATGATGGACGCGTCAGAGCGACTGGATTTCGAGCGCGCGGCTGAGCTGCGCGATGCGTTGCGTCATCTCGAGAAGATGGAGGAGCCGACGGTGGTGCTCGAGGTCGAGGGCGGTGACCGTGATGTCGTCGGCTACGCGCGCGACGGCGAAGATGCCTGTGTCGTCATCATGCGCATCCGCGGTGGCAAGTTGCTCGCGCGCGACCACCGTCTGGTGGAACATGCGGAAGGTGAAGACGATGGAGCCGTGCTCGGCGCCTGTCTCGCGCAGTGGTATCGCACCGCCGAGGCGCGCGCCGGCGATTTGCTGGTGCCGTTCGACTTTGAAGACCGGGAGTCACTCGAAGCATCACTCGAGGGGACGAAGATCCGCATTCCGCAGCGCGGACCACGCCGTGCGCTGGTGGATCTCGCCGACAAGAACGCGCAGCATCTGCTCGAGGAATTCAAGCTCGCGGCGCTCGAGGCCGATGAACGCGCCGTCGATCCGGTGTATGAATTGCAGCGCGAGCTGGGCTTGCCCCGCCTACCGCGATCACTGATTTGCTTCGACATTTCGCACGCGCAGGGCACCGATGTGGTGGCGAGCGCGGTCTGGTTCGAGAATGGCCGCCCGAAACGGGCAGAGTATCGCAAGTTTAAGATCGCGATCTTCGAGGGCAACGACGACTTCAAGTCGATGCATGAAGTCGTCACGCGATATTTCACGCGTCGAGTGGCCGAAAATCTCGTGCTTCCCGATCTTGCCCTGATCGATGGCGGCAAGGGACAACTCGGTGTCGCGCGCGCGGCGCTCGATGCGCTGGGGGTCACGTCGATCGGTTTGATCAGTCTGGCCAAGCGCGAGGAAGAGATCTTCCTGCCCGGCCGGAGCGATCCCGTGCGACTGCCGCGGCGCTCGCCCGCGCTTCGGATGCTGCAGCAGGCCCGGGATGAGGCCCACCGCTTCGCCGTCACGTTTCAGCGACAGAAGCGTGCGGCGCGTACGATCACGTCGGAGCTCCTCAAGATCCCCGGCGTCGGCCCCACCAAACGGCGGGCTCTTCTCACGGCCTTCGGGAGCGTGCAGGGGGTTCGCGAGGCCACGGTCGACCGGATTGCTGCTGTTCCGGGGTTTGGTCCTAGCTCGGCGGAACGACTGCTCTCGGCGCTGGGCGTTCCCTCCCGCGTACCTCCGGCGGATATTCCCACGGATCCGCCTCATGACGTTCCTCCCTACTCGACTCTCGAATGACTCCTGCGTCCTGGACTCTGCGCTGTTCCGCGTGCGACACATCGGCCGAGCATGATCGCGCCTCCGTCTGCGGTGCGTGTGGGCAACCCCTCTTTGCTCACTACGCGCCCGTGCCGAAGGGAACACCGCTGGCCGACCGCTGGGATGCCTGGCGCTACGCGCCGTTCATGCCGCTCGAGGCTGGCGAAGTGCCGGTGTCGCTTGGTGAGGGGCTGACGCCTATGATCGAGGCGCCTGCGCTCGCCGCTGCCACCGGCGTACGCCGACTGTGGATCAAGGACGAGTCGCAGAATCCGACGGTGTCGTTCAAGGCTCGTGGTATGAGTGCGGCCGTGACCCGTGCCAAGGCGCAAGGGTATCCCGGCCTCGTGGTGCCGACTGCGGGCAACGCTGGTGCGGCGCTCGCCGCTTATGGCGCGGCGGCCGGTCTCCCTGTGCGGGTGTTCGCGCCGCGCACCACGCCGCGTCCGATTCTCGACACGATCGAGGCGCTTGGCGCCACGTTGGTGCGAATCGAGGGGCATATCGGTGACGCCGGCAAGCTGGCGATCGCATATGCTGCCGAGTCCGGGTATTTCAATGTGTCCACGCTCCGTGAGCCCTACCGCGTGGAAGGCATGAAGACCATGGGCTTCGAAATGGCCGAGCAGCTTGGCTGGCGGTTGCCCGACGCGCTAGTGTATCCGACGGGCGGCGGGGAAGGGACGATCGGTATCTGGAAGGCGATCAACGAACTGATGGCCGGTGGATGGCTCCCCGACGGCGCCACGCAGCCTCGGTATGTGGTTGCACAGGCCGCGGGCTGCGCGCCGATCGCGCGCGCGTTTGCGGCGAACGAGGATCGGGCCACGCCCTGGGTCGACCCCGTGACGTACGCCAGCGGCCTTCGCGTGCCGTCACCGCTCGGCGATCGACTGTTGCTCCGCGTGCTGCGCGAGACGAACGGCATCGCGGGTACCGCGACCGAGGAAGCCATCCGTGATTGGACGCTGCGTCTCGCCACGGCGACCGGTATCGATGCTGCACCTGAGGGTGGCTGCGCCCTGTCCGTCCTTCGCGATGCGGTGACGGCGGGCACGCTCTCAGGCGATGCCGAGGTGGTGGTGTTCAATACCGGCAGCGGCGCGTCGTACCGCGCGTAAGCACGTTTCTCATGGCACTTACGAGGAGAGCAGTGATGAAGGCTCGGATGTGGACAGCGGTGGTGAGCGCGACGGTGCTCAGCGCCGGGGCGCCGTTGGCGTCCTTTGCGCAGGGCGCGTGTGAGATCAATGACAGCAGCCCGTTCCAGGTGAATGGCGCGAAGCAGTACATCATTGCCGCGGCCAACTCCCGACGCGCGGACGAGGTCCCCAAGCACCTGCAGAATGCGATTCGTGTCCTCACGGACGACCCCTCGAAGATCAAGAACGACGCGGGTCGGCAGTGGATGTTAGTGCGCGCGTACGCGCAGTGGCTCCAGCGTGAGAATGCCAGCTACGTGATGACCAGAGGCAATGTCGGCTTTACGCAGAATCCGGCCGGTCCACACAACCTGCTGCTCGCCCTCGATTCAGCGGCGACGGCGATCGAGTCGATGCTGCCGCAGTGCAAGGAAAAAGTACGTCCGTATCGTGCGCAGTTCTTCGGCGAGATCCTGAATAAGTCGATCGCCGCGATGGGCGCTGAGCAAAACGACTCGGCGTCGTACTTTGCGAACCTGTCACTGCAGGTGGCAGGGACTGATCCGCGTCCATGGAACGTCTTGTCGGCGGTGTACCAGAAGCAGAACAAGACCGATAGTGCGATGATCGCCATGGAGAAGGTGATCGCGCTGTCCGGATCGGATACGGTGTACGCTAAGGTCAAGCAACAGAGCCGATACAACCTGGCGGTCATCAAGCTGACCCGTGCTGAAGCGGAAGCCGCCGGCGACAAGAAGGATGCCGAGATCAAGGCGGCGCGCACCCTCCTCGAGTCCTATCTGAAGGACACGCCGGGGGACGCGAATGCCGCGCAGGCGCTGGGGCGGGCCGTACGGCTGTCGGGCGACACCGCGGCGGTGACGGCGATCTTTGTCGACATGGTGAATGCGCCGGACAAGTTTTCGGCCGACCAGCTGTTCGAGGCCGCATCGAATGCGGCCGCAACCGGTCATGATCCGGATGCCGCCAAGCTGTTCGAGAACGGGCTCAAGAAGAACCCCTACCATCGTGTGGCGCTGTTGAACTACGCCAACGTGCTCTTCACGCTGAAGGACACCGAGCGCATGGCCCCGATTGTGGCGCGCCTCATCGAGGTGGACCCTAACTTCGATCGGGGCTACCGCCTCATGGCGGGGCTGTGGCAGCTTCGGGCGCGTGCCGAGTCAGACGCCGTCAAGAAGAAGCCGGCCAACGACTCGGTGTTGTACTACCTCGAGAAGCAGACCAAGACCAATCCGCGGGTCGACATCACGCTCGCGCAGAGGTCGGCGAACGCGTATTCCGTGCAGGGGACCGTGAGTAACGAAGGCAGTGCGACGGCCTCGTGGACGATGAAGATCGAGCTCCTTGATGCCGCCGGTGCGGTCGTCGCCACGAAAGATGTGGCGATCGGGCCGGTCGATGCGGGCGGAAACACCACCTTCGCGGTGAAGCTCGATGCGCCGAAAGCGGTTGCATATCGTTATGCGCCCCTCAAGTAAGTCCATGTTCTGAATTGACTTCGGGCCTCACAGTTCGTATCTTTTCTCAAGTGGGCGGCAGCGCTACGGTTGCCGCCCCTTGTCATCCGGGGGAAGGCCTTTGGGCCTCGTCCCCCGTTTTCGTCCCGGGTCATGGTTCGCGTCACACGTGTACAGCCAGGAAGTATTGCCGATGAGATCGGCATCGTTCCGGGCACTGAACTCCTCGCCGTCAATGAACGGCCGTTGGAAGACTTCCTTGATTGGGAGTTCCTGACGGCCGATGAGGCGTTCATCGTGTCTGCGCGTCTGCCCGATGGTTCGGAAGTCGAGTACGATATCGAGCGCGAAGGCGGCGAGCCGATGGGTGTGGAGCTTGCGCCGCCCACGGTGCGACGCTGCGCCAACCGCTGCGAGTTTTGCTTCATCGAAGGGCTCCCGAAGGGGCTTCGAAAGGGCCTGTACATCAGAGACGACGATTACCGGCTGTCGTTCGCCTACGGCAACTTCGCGACGTTGTCGAATGTGAAGGAGCGGGACATCGCCCGTATCCTCGAGTATCGCCTCTCGCCGCTGTATGTGTCGGTCCATGCGACGCCGTGGGAAGCGCGGAAGGTGCTGTTGAACAATCCGCGGGTCCCCAATATCGTCGATCAGCTCACGCGGCTGGCCGAGGGCGGCATTCAGTTTCATGGACAGATGGTCATCGTGCCCGGTCTGAACGACGGCGACGTGCTCGAAGAGTCGCTCACCGACCTCTGGAATCTCGGTGATGCCGTGATGTCGGTGGCGCTCGTGCCGGTCGGCGTCACGCAGTTCTCGCATCTGTACAACGGCAAGTCGATGGACGCGGTCAACGCGCGCCTCCTGCTCGACACCGTGCATCGGTGGTCGGAGCGCGGTCTGGCCGAGCGTGGAGACCGGTGGGTGTTCGGCTCCGACGAGCTCTATCTGCTCTCCGATGAACCGCTCCCCGATGTGGAGCACTACGGTGACTTCTCTCAGATTGAGAACGGCGTAGGCGCCGTCACGTCGCTGCGGTCCCGCGTGCGCGATGGGTTGTCTCAATTGCCGCGCCTCGACGGCAAAAAAATTGGTATCGTGACCGGTGTCTCCATGACGCCGCTGATGCCCGAGTTGCTTGACCTGTTGCGTGACGCCACCGGCGCTGAGTTCTCGCTCATCACGATGGAGAACTCGTTGTTCGGTCCGACCACCACCACCGCGGGACTGTTGGTGGGCGCCGATATTCGCAAGGCGCTCATGGATCGGCATGATCTCGATCTCGCGCTCATTCCCGCCGAGTGCATCAACGACGATGGACTCTTCCTCGACGAAGAGTCGTTCGTGGCGGTGCGAGAGTCGCTGCCGATGCCCGTGTATCCTTCGTACGATTTCATAGACGCGCTGGTCCCGGAAGGTGACGCGGCGTTCCAACCAGCCGCATGAGTCTCCCAGTCATAGCTATCGTCGGACGTCCCAATGTTGGGAAGTCCCACCTGTTCAATCGAATCATCGGCGAAGCGTCTGCGATCGTCAGTGAGGAAGCGGGTACCACCCGCGACCGCCATTTCGGCCAGGCCGATTGGGCCGGCCACCACTTCTGGCTCGTCGATACCGGCGGTCTCGTCGAAGACTCGAACGAGCCGATGGACGTCGCCATCCGTAAGCAGGTCATGCAGGCGATCGAAGAAGCCGATCTCCTCATGCTCGTGGTGGATGCGAAGGTCGGCGTGCACCCCAGTGACGCGCGCCTGGTCGATATCCTCCGACATGCCAAGAAGCCGTGGGTGCTGGTCGCCAACAAGGTCGACGACCCCAACAGCGCCGACTTCTACGATTTCTATCGCCTTGGCGTGACCGACGTGTATCCCGTGTCCGCCGCCAACGGCAAGGGGTCGGGCGATCTGCTCGACGCCGTCGTGGCCGCGATTCCGGAAACAGATGAAGTGCCGTCCGCAGCGGTGCGCATCGCCGTGATCGGTCGTCCGAACGTGGGCAAGTCGTCGTTCGTGAACAAGCTGCTCGGTGAGGAGCGTCTGGTGGTGAACGACGAATCGGGCACCACGCGCGATTCGATTGATGCCCCGATGCGGTATCACGATCAAGAGATCATCTTCGTTGACACGGCCGGTCTGCGCCGGCAATCGAAGATCGACGACGGCATTGAGTTCTACTCGGCCTTGCGCACCCGTCGCGCCATTGACTCGTCCGATGTGTGCATCCTGATGGTCGACGCCACGGAAGGCCTGCAGAATCAGGATCTCAAGATCGCGACGCTGGCGTGGGAAGCCGGTCGGGGCCTGATCATGGTCATCAACAAGTGGGACCTCTACGCGGACAAGACTGACAAGAGCTCGGCCAAGTTCCGGAAGGACGCGGTCGAGAAAGTCCCGTACCTCGGGTTCGTGCCCTTCCTGTTCACGTCGGCGCTGACGGGTCAGCGTGTGAATAAAGTGCTCGATATGGCGCTCGAGGTGCAGGAGCAGCGCACGCGCCGCATCTCCACGTCGCAGGTCAACGATGCGCTGCAGGAGATCATCGCGCGACTGCAACCGCCGCAAGCCGCTGGCCGGGAAGTGAAGTTGAACTACGCCACGCAGGTGGAGACCTCGCCGCCGACGTTCGCGTTCTTCGGGAACCATCCGGAGTTGATCCCCGAGAACTACATCCGCTTCATTCACAATCAGCTGCGTGAGAAGTGGGGATTCACCGGCTCGCCGATGCGCATCATCATGCGGAGCAAGCGCGAGTCGTGAGTCCCATGATCGCCCAAGCCGCGGCGTTACTTGCCGCGTACGTCATCGGCTCCTTTCCCACGGCTTACCTCGTGGGACGGGCGAACGGCGTCGATCTGCGGACGGTTGGATCTGGCAACCTCGGCGCCACAAACGTCTGGCGGACGCTCGGGTGGACATGGGGGCTGCTGGTGTACGTGGTCGACGGCCTCAAGGGGGCGTTCCCGGTGCTCTGGCTGCCGAGCGCCATCGGAATGGCGGCGGGGTGGCCGTGGGGGGTGGTGTTCGGCCTGCTGGCCATTCTCGGTCACGTGCGCCCCGTGTTCCTGATGGGGAAGGGTGGAGGTAAAGGTGTCGCAACCGCGAGTGGTGTGTTTGTCGCCTTGGCCCCCGTTCCAGCGCTCTGTGCTATCATCGCTTTCGTGATTGTCGTGGCGATGACTCGCTACGTCTCGCTGGGCAGTTTGGTCGGTGCGGTCGTGCTGCCCGTCGCGTTGTTGCTGCAGCAGCGTGCCGTCACACCGTTGGTCGTGGTGAGCGCGGCCGTCGGCGCATTTGTGTTCTGGACGCATCGCGAGAACATCGGTCGACTACGCCGCGGCGAGGAACGTCGAGTCGGGCGGACCTCATCGTCTACCACTGGAGGTCGCGCGTAATGGACCGTGCCCTGGCGTGCGCCGTGATTGGTGCTGGTGCTTGGGGGACGGCGATCGCCGATCGCCTCAGGCGCAACGGCCATCGCGTGACGCTCTGGGCTCGCGAGGAAGACGTGGTCGAGGCGGTCAACGCCCGGCACGAGAATCCGCGGTTTCTGCCAGGCCTTACGCTGGCGCCTGGTCTCACGGCCAGCGGCGATATGGCGCTGGCGCTGCAGGGCGCCAGTCTGGTCGTGTACGCCGCGCCGTCGCACGTCTTGCGAGCGGTGGTCGCGTCGTGTGCCGGCTCGATCGCGCCGGACGCCGTGTTGTCGGTCGCCACCAAGGGCATCGAACGCGAGACGTTGGCCTTGATGACGGATGTTGTCGCGCAGGAAGCGCCGGGACATGAGGTCGTGGCGGTGAGCGGTCCAAGCTTCGCGGCGGAAGTCGCCCAGGGACAACCCACGGCCGTGGTGGCGGCGAGCTCCTCGCATGACGCGGCGAAGCTGGTGCAGGGCGCCATGAGTGCCGCCGCGTTTCGCGTGTATACGAGCGACGACGTCGTTGGCGTGGAACTCGGCGGTGCCCTCAAGAATGTGATGGCCGTGGCGACGGGTATTCTTGATGGCCTCGGACTCGGCTACAATCCACGCGCGGCGCTAATGACGCGCGGGTTGGCGGAGATGACGCGTCTTGGCGTGTCGCTTGGCGCACGCGCGGAGACCTTTGCCG
>CAITQY010000359.1 GCA_903894655.1 uncultured Gemmatimonadota bacterium | reverse complement strand
CGCTGTCGCGTCGCCAAGCGGCCCGCCGTAACTCACGAAGGGCGACGAGATCAGATAGTGGCCGAAAATCAGCGACCGCACGCGAACCAGCGGCAGTACGCCGACCAATTCGTCTCCCCGATACGCCGCCAGATACGGCGTTTCGTGCCCGTAGCTCGCCCGGTAGACCTCTCGCCATTCCCACCGGTGAAAGGTGCTGCCTTCCGGAGCGCCTTCCACGAAACGGTTCCACTCGTCGCCGTCAGTGGCCGGCACGATGCGCAGCGTGTTCGTCATACAGGCACGGAATGCACGGGCTGCGATAGGTTTTGAAACGAAGTAAAGCGCCACGTGCGCAACAGAATGCGCAGTCGCGACTCCGCCACGCGCAGTCCCCGGTAATGGCGAATCGTCGTGATCGTGCCGACCGCCAGGCGCGGCTGACCCGGGTCGATCTCCCACGGATGGATATAAAACACCGCCGGCTGCCCGCCACGCAGCACGGCGCCGAGTCCGCGTTGAATGACCCACAGCGGTAGCTGGCGGAACCAGCCACCGCCGGCCACCGGCACGCGCACACCAAGCACCTCCCACACGGCCGGCGGATACTCGGCCAGTGGTCCTGACGGGGTGTCGAGCATGTGCGGATCGCACCGACCACGGGCCGTGCCATAACCGCGACGCGCAATGGGGAAGCGACTCGAGTCGTACGTATAGCCTTCCTCGACGAGCACACGAGCGGCCCACAGCACGTCATCCGTGAGCGAGAACGACGGCGCGCGATAGCCCACCACGGCGACGCCCGCGACGTCTTCCAGCACGGCCTTAGCCGTGCGCACGTCCTCCCGGAACTCGGCCTCGCTGATCGTGGGAATGCGCTGATGCCAGAATCCATGCGAGGCCACTTCATGCCCGGCGTCGGCGATCCGACGAATCAGCTGGGGAAAGCGTTGCGCTACCCAGCCGAGCGTGAAGAACGTTCCGATCGCGCCCGTTTCATCCAGCAGCGCCAAAATACGATCGGTGTTGCGCTCCACGCGCGATTGCCGACTGTCCCATGACGATCGGGATACCGTGCGGTCGAATGCGCTGACTTGAAACCAGTCTTCCACATCAACTGTAAAGACGGGCCGCGCCCGACCGGCCCCGGCAGGGCGCGCCATCTCGGCGTGCGTACCGGGGCCAGTAGGCATCATTTGCGAATGCTGTCCTTGCGCGCGCGCGGGAACTTGTCGCCGAGCTGGTCGACGTACTGGCGTTCGCCTTCGCCCACATAGATCTGACGCGGACGCGCGATCTTCTGCTCCTTGTCGAGAATCATCTCTTCCCACTGCGCCATCCAGCCGGACACGCGGGCTACCGCAAAGAGCACGGTGAAGAAGTCCGTCGGGAACGCCATGGAGCGGTAGATCAGCCCCGTGTAGAAGTCGACGTTCGGGTACAGCTTGCGGGCAATGAAGTAGTCGTCGCTGAGCGCGATGCGTTCGAGCTCGAGCGCGATTTCCAGATCCTTGTCCATGCCGACCTGGGCGAACACTTCGTCGGCCAGCTTCTTCACGATGCGCGCCCGCGGATCGTAGCTCTTGTACACGCGGTGACCGAAGCCCATGAGGCGATGTTCGCCCTTGCCGCTCTTCACCGACTCGATGAAGGCCGGGATGTTCTTCTTGTCGCCGATGTCGCTGATCATGCGCAGCACGGCTTCGTTGGCACCGCCGTGCAACGGGCCAAATAGTGCCGCGATGCCGCCGGCCACGGCCGAGAACGGATCCACGCCACTCGAGCCAATAGCACGCACCGCACTGGTGCTGCAATTCTGCTCGTGGTCGGCATGGAGAATGAACAGCACTTCCAGTGCCTTCACGAACACCGGGTTCGCTTCGTATCTGGGCTCCGACATGCGCGCGATCATCGACAGGAAGTTCTCGGTGTAGCCGAGATCGTTGTCGGGATAGATGAACGGCAGCCCCTTGACGTGGCGATACGCAAACGCGGCGATTGTAGGCAG
Source organism: uncultured Gemmatimonadota bacterium (assembly GCA_903894655.1). Lineage (GTDB taxonomy): Bacteria > Gemmatimonadota > Gemmatimonadetes > Gemmatimonadales > Gemmatimonadaceae > Gemmatimonas. Next base: position 346 of record CAITQY010000359.1, on the reverse strand, counting down.
CTTCGCCATGAGGCGAATCATCGAGATGTAGCGCTGTTGCGGATCGTGAATGTCACGCGCCTGCGGATAGAAGCTCGAGAGGGCGGCCGTGGCGCTGCACATCATCGACATCGGATGCGCGTCGTACCGAAACCCTTCCAGGAACTTCCGGATGTTCTCATGTACGTAGGTATGGAACGTGATGTCGTGCACCCACGTGTCGTACTGCCCCTGATTCGGCAGTTCGCCGTGACGCAGCAGGTACGCCACTTCGAGGAATGTCGCGTTCTCGGCGAGCTGCTCGATGGGGTAGCCGCGATAGCGCAGAATGCCCTTGTCGCCGTCAATGAACGTGATCGCGCTGCGG
>CAITQY010000358.1 GCA_903894655.1 uncultured Gemmatimonadota bacterium | reverse complement strand
GTGACGTACTTGCCCTTGATGTCCGTGGCGGCGCCGACGCCGGCCATGGTGTTGGTGGACGGCCACGAGCCCGTGTCCTGGAAGTACTCGGCGACACCGGCCTTGACGCCGGCGGCGAGGTTCATGCCCTCGGTGATCTGGGCGCGGATGGTGTAGTCCTGATACGCCGGGATCGCGATCGCGGCGAGGATGCCGATGATCACGACGACGATCAGGAGTTCAATAAGGGTGAAACCCTTGCGCGTGCGCTGCATAGTCCGTCTCCATTTTGGTGGTCGACCGGGCCTCAATGCCCGCTTCGTTGCCAACGTACAAGGCAACCCGCGTACCACGCCGCGCATTTTCTGCAAGTCGTTGGTACCAATAGCGTTCAACGCGCGCGCACCGGTGCGGAGGAAGAGGGTGTCGCTGTCATTTCGCCAGTTCCTTGCAATGTGCAAGGCGGTGCACTCGGACGATGCGGCGCCGGCGGGGGACGCTACGCACAACGAGATCGGGCAATCGCCCGATCTCGTTGTGCTACAGCAGCGCAGCGCACCGCAGCGGCATCGTGCCAGGGTGCTTACTTGCAGGTGGCGCCGCCCGGCTGTCCCTCGGCGAGCCCGGCCGGCGTGTCCGAACCCGTGCCGATCGAGCAGGTCGCGCCAGCGGCGTTCGCATGCGTTGCCGTACCCGCCCACCCCGTTGCCGAGCCCACAAAGGTCAACGAGACACCCGACGAACCCGTCGGCGCGGCGTAGCCGGCATAGCTGTTGTTGTCCGAAAAGTACGCTTCGGCGGCCGACACCATGTTCTTCAGATCCGACTTCATGGCCGTCACGTACGCCTTGCGCTTCGTGTCGGCGAACTTCGGGATCGCGATCGCGGCCAAGATGCCAATGATGACGACGACGATCAGGAGTTCGATGAGGGTAAAACCCTTGCGCGTGCGCTGCATGAGAAGCTCCGTGGGAGAAGGCGCGCGAACGTCATGCCCGCGTCGTCGACGGCTAGTAAGGCATAGCGCGTACCACCGTCGCGGACCTCGCTAAGTCGTTCACATTTATGAGGTTACGAACTCAACGCGGCATTTGACGGCGGGCGGCACCGCCTCATTTCGCGACCTTTCCGCAGATTACCCTGATGGAGCTCGCCGACGCGCGACCGGCGAGGCGGCAACGGCAAAGGGGCCGAGCAAGCGCTCGACCCCTTCCCCCCAACAGACGGTCCTACACGCGGCGGAGCAGTGCCCCGCCCTCGTGAGGATTTACTTGCAGGTGGCGCCGCCCGGCTGGCCTTCGGCGAGGCCGGCCGGCGTGTCCGAACCCGTACCGATCGAGCAGGTCGCGCCAGCGGCATTCGCATGCGTCGCCGTGCCCGCCCAACCCGTCGCCGAACCCACAAAGGTCAGCGTCACGCCCGACGAACCCGTCGGCGCAGCGTAGCCGGCGTAGGTGTTGTTGTCCGAGAAGAACGCTTCGGCCGACGACACCATGTTCTTGAGGTCCGACTTCATGGCCGTCACGTATGCCTTGCGCTTGGTATCGGCAAACTTCGGGATCGCGATCGCGGCGAGGATGCCGATGATCACGACGACGATCAGGAGTTCGATGAGGGTGAAACCCTTGCGAGTGCGCTGCATGATGTGTTCTCCAGTGGGGGTCAAACGACGCTGGTCACCCGTGGTGGTGCCCGACGCGACACGATGGCATAAGGCAACTGCCTTGCCACGCTGATGGCATCATGCTAACCCCATATTTTTCAATTACTTGCATCATTTCAACGCAGGCGTGCTCGGCGCATTGCCCGTGGCCTTTCGCACGCTTCGTTGCAGCGTGCAAGAGTCATCCCGTGTGACCCAGTGGGACGCCATTCCGGTGGCGTAATGACCGTGCCCGCCGGGTGACACCGAGGCCTCCGGCCACAAACAAGAACGTGGCACGTGCAACCGCACGTGCCACGCATCACACCAGATATCACCGGCGGCCCTCGCTACTTACAGATCGGCCCACTGGGCGCATCCGCGGCTAACGACGTCCCCGCCGCAATCGCGCATTCGACCCCCGGTACGCCCACGTGCGTCGCCGTGGCAGACCATCCGGATAGCGTACCGGTGAAGGTCAGCGTCACGCCATCCGAGCCCTCCGGGGCCACCACATTCTCATACGAGTTGTCCGACGTGTAGCGTGATTCGGCGACCGTGGCCAATCCTCGCAGATCCGACTTCATCGCGGCGACATACGCCCGGCGTTTCGACCCCCCGAATTTCGCCATAGCGATCGACGCCAAAATTCCGATGATGACCACGACCACCAACAATTCGATGATCGTGAAACCGGTGCGACGTCGGATCAAGGTGGACACCATCAGACGTCTCCGTAGCGGGCCAGCTTGCGATACAAGGTGGACGGATCGATGCCGAGCAGATCGGCTGCCCGACTCTTATTCCCACCCTCGTTTTGCAGCACCCACTGAATGTAAGCGCGCTCGATGGCTTCGAGCGTGGGTGAGACCGGCGTGCGTTCGCTGACGAGCGGCTCGGCCCGACGGGCCGTCACGCGCTCCGGGAGCGCATCGGGTTCGATCACGGCGCCGGCCGACAGGATGACCGCCCGCTCGAGTGCGTTTTCGAGTTCACGCACATTGCCAGGCCAGGCATACGCCATCAGCGCGTCGAGCGTGTCATCACGCAGCGTCTTCACCCCTTCGTTTCGAAGATTCGCGCTGCGCGCGAGGAATGACTCGACCAGCAACGGAATGTCGTCCTGACGCTGGCGCAGCGGCGGCAGATGCACCGCGATCACGTTGAGCCGATAGAACAAGTCAGGGCGGAAGCTGCCGCGCTTGATCTCTTCTTCCAGATCGCGATTGGTCGCCGCCAGCACGCGCGTGTTCACCGACACCGCTTCCGTGGCACCGACGGGGATGACTTCACGCTGCTGCAACACCCGCAGCAATTTGACCTGAATCGACGCCGTCGTCTCGCCGATTTCGTCCAGGAAGAACGTGCCTTGATTGGCCGCGGTGAAGAGACCCGCCTTGTCTTTCACGGCGCCCGTGAACGAGCCCTTCACGTGACCGAAGAGTTCACTTTCCAGCAGCGACTCGGGAAGCGCACCGCAGTTGATCGAGAGAAAACTGTGGTCCGATCGCGTGCTCAACTCGTGGATGTATCGCGCAATCACTTCCTTTCCCGTGCCGGACTCACCGGTGATCAACACCGTGGAATCCGTCGGGGCGACCGTCTCGGCGAGACGCAGGACATCGAGCCACGGCTTGCTACGCCCGATGGGACGGCCACTGGTCGTGCGTTCGCGCCGTTTGATCTCCTGCTTCAGCGTGGTGTTCTCGGCGCGGAGCTTGCGATGCTCGGCGGCACGACGGAGGATGGCCAGCAGCTCGTCGTTGCGAAACGGCTTTTGGATGTAGTAGAAGGCGCCCTCGTTCACCGCCTGCATGGCAGACTGCAACGTGGCCTGAGCCGTCATGAGGATCACCGGCACATCGGGATCGACCTGACGGGAGGTGCTCAAGACCTGGACACCGCTCACATCGGGCATCCGCACGTCGGTCAGCACGATATCCGGTCGCAGCTCGGGAATGCGTTCCACGCCGGCACGGCCCCCGTGCGCCGTGAACGGGATGAACCCCTCGTTCTTGAGCAGAATACGTAGGGACTCGAGAATGCCCGTTTCGTCGTCCACGATGAGCACGCGCGGTGCGTCACCGGCGAGCGCGGGAAGGGTCACGGTGCAACTCCAGAAAGGCGAGGAAGCGTAACATCGGCCGAATCGTCCAAATCGTCCGGATGCGGCTCGAAGGCAACAGCGTTGTAAGACGACGCGTTGCCGCGGGCGGTGGGCAGCAGCATGGTGAAGCGCGTACCATGGGGCAGCGCATCCACTAGCACCACCCCGCGATGCGCCTCGACCGCACGATGCACCACCGGGAGTCCGAGTCCGGTCCCGCCGGCCTTGCCGGTCACGAACGGTTCGAACAAGCGATCCTTCAGCTCCAGTGGGACACCGGGGCCGTCATCAGTCACACTCACCGTCAGCAGCTCACCCGTGAGCATCACCGACGCCGCACCGTGCTCGCCGGTGGGGCGATAGCGGTCGACCTCGATGAACACGTGCCCCTCAGGGCCCACAGCCTGCACGGCATTGAGAACCAAGTTGAACACCGCGCGATGCAGCAAATCTTCGTCGCCTTCCACCGCTGGCAATTCGGGCGCCACGCTCACCTGCACCTGCACGCCGTCTCGCCGATCGGGATGCGAGGCGGCGAGCATCGAGGCCGCATTCACGATGGCGCCCAGGTCGATGCGGCTCACACGCGTGACGCGCGCCCTGGCGAAGTCGAGGAAGTCCGCGAGCAATCGACTGAGTCGATCGGCCTCACGCACCACCAGGTCGTGCAGGATGCGCTCGTCGTCATCGTCGGCCGTCGGCTCCAACGACCGCGCCCGGCGGCGCGCCAGTTGCTCGGTGGCGCTGCGAATCGACGCGAGCGGATTCCGGATTTCGTGCGCCAAGGAGGCACTGAGTTCCGCCACGGCCTGCAGGCGTTCGGCGCGAATGTGCAACGCCTGGATCCGCTTACTGTCCGAAATGTCCTGAAAGATCGCGGTCGCCGTCACGCCACCGTCCTTCCGCGCGCCATTGGCCACCGTGGTCGTGACGCCGATCTCGACCGTCTCGCCGCCCCGGTGAATCACGCCCTCGGCACGCGTGGTCGGAACGCCCTCGCGCGACGACTGCTCGAGCAGCGTGGCGAGCTGCGGGGAGACACCGAGCAGCGTGTCCAGCACCGGCCGCCCAACGAGCGACCGCAGTTCGATCCCGAGCAGATCGGACGCTGCAGGATTCGCGTAGAGGAGTCGTCCCTGCGCGTCGACGGTCATGATGCCGGAGCGAATCGTGCGGAGAATGTCGGCCGCTTCGAGCTGGACCTTCACCAACTGCGCGGCGAGGGCCTCGCGACCCATACCGGCCTGCCGGAGACGTGACGACACGTACCCCGAGCCAAGCGCGACCACCACGAAGACCGCGATTTGGACGGTGATGCCGACGTAGGGCGTTCCCGGCCGCAACAGGAGCACGTCGGCCGAATAGAGCAGGCAGGCGCCTCCCGCCACGGCCAGCCCGCCGCGGAAAGGCAGCAGCAAGGCCGCGCTGGCGATCACGAGGATGTAGAGCGCGGCGAACTGCGAGCTCCAGCCACCGGTGATGTGCACGACGGCCGTGACCAGCGCCAAGTCGATCGCACACTGGAGGGCATAGAAGCCCAGCCCCAGCGCGCGTCGTTCGAATTCGCTGTAAAGCGCCGAACCGATCGTCGCCAGGGTCGCACCCGCGAAGGCCAGCGTCGCAACAAGCGTATCGCTGGGCGCCGCCTCACTCCAGACGAACACCGCCGCCACCAGAATCGCACAAGAGAGCACGACGCGGCCAAGCCAGACCCAGCGCAGCACGCGGCGCGGGTCGAGCATCTCCTGAATCGGTTCCTGTGGGATCGCGGGGGTATATCGCATAGCAGCCATGGATCTTGCAAAATGCCGCAAAAGCGGAATGTCCGGCAGTCTTGCAGATTGCACTACCCTGACGAATCACGCGCGTGTCCGTTTCCTTTCAGTATGCTTGCTGACCCTTCTTTACCCGTCGCCCACGAAATCACCTTCGGGGTCGCTTCGGGACGATTGCTCGTCGTGCTCCTGCTGGTGCTGCTCAACGCCTTCTTTGTCGCCGCCGAGTTCGCGCTGGTGGCGGTCCGGCGGAGCCGAATCGACCAGATGGCCGCCGAGGGCGACGGCAGCGCCAAAGTGGTGCAGCGTGCCCTCGGTCAGCTGGACCGCTACATCTCGGGCACGCAACTGGGCATCACCCTGGCCTCGCTCGCCCTCGGCTGGATTGGCGAACCGGCGATCGCCGTGCTGGTGGACCGTGCGCTGCACGTGGTGGGCATCGAGCCGGCCGCCGGGGCGATGCACACGGGCGCCGGGATCGCCGTGGCGTTCCTGGTCATCACGTTTCTTCACATCGTGCTGGGCGAGCTCGCCCCCAAGTCGATCGCCTTGGCGCGCCCGGAAACCGTGAGCCGCTGGGTGGTCCGCCCGCTGATGCTCTTCTCCCGGGTGATGTCACCGTTCATCGGCTTGCTCAACGGCACCGCCAACCGGTTACTGAAGCTGCTGGGCGTGGAGCCCGTGTCCGAAGGGGGCCATGTGCACAGCCCGGAGGAATTGCGACTGCTCGTGATGCAGGCGCGCGCGCACGGCACGCTCGACGAGTCCGACTCGGCCATGCTGGCGGGAGTGTTCGACTTCCACAACAAGAAGGCGCTGGACGTGATGCGCCCGCGGACCGACATGATTGCCATCGCCGAAGATGTCGAGCTCGACGAACTGATCGCGACGCTGCGGCGCGAACGCTACTCGCGCTATCCGGTGTACCGCGACACGCCGGACGATATCGTGGGCGTATTTCTCGCGAAGGACTTCTGGCTCGATGAACATCCGGAGACGTTCTCGCTGCGCGAGCATCTGCGTGAACCGATGTTCGTGCCCGCGACGCGCGCGGCCGAACGCGTGCTGGATGATCTCCGGCGCACGCGCGCGCATCTGGCCGTGGTGCTCGACGAGTATGGTGGCACGGCCGGTATCGTGACCATGGAAGATTTGGTCGAGGAAGTCGTGGGCGATATCGCGGACGAGTACGATCCGCTGTCACGCGATGCCCTGCTCTTCGACGGCGTACTGGAACTCGCCGGATCGATGTCCCTCGTCGACGTACGGTCGGACCACAAACTGCCGATCCCTGAGGGCGACTGGTCCACCCTCGGCGGATACGCCTTCGCGATGCTGGGACGTTTGCCCAAGGTCGGCGACCGCGTGACGTATCCGGGCGGCGAGCTCGAGATCGTCGCGATGGACGGTCGCCGGGTGGCCGCCCTCCGCGTCCATCTGCGTACCGAAGGGAGCGCCACGTGATCTCGGGGGCGCTGCGGCGCTCGCCATGCCGCGCGCCGGGAGGGGGCTGAGATGACCGCGTCGTCGCAGGAGGACGTGGATGTGGCGCCAGGCGTCTGCATTCCGGCGTCCGAACTCGAGATCACCGCGATGTCCGGCAGCGGGCCCGGTGGGCAGCATGTGAACCGCAGCGCCACGCGGATCGCGTTGCAGTGGAACGTGCACCGCACGCGCGCCTTGCGCGACGCACAGCGCGACCTGGTCGTGGCGCGCCTCGCCTCGCGTCTGGACAGCGACGGCGCGCTGCGCATCGTGGCCGGCGAATACCGAAGTCAGCTGCAGAACCGGCGTGCCGCGATCGAGCGACTGGTACAG
>CAITQY010000357.1 GCA_903894655.1 uncultured Gemmatimonadota bacterium | reverse complement strand
GTGTTGGGACTGGTGTTGGGAGCCAGAAGTGCGGGTCGATCTGCAGAAATTCCAGATCCTGCGCGCGCAGCTCGAGAACAATTTTCTGACAGGCTCCAGCGACTCGGTGTCCTGTTCCGGTGCCGACCTCGAACTGATTCGACGCTCTGGCTTGCCGCGTGGCGTGGCCGTGCGTCGGTACGCCGTCTGTCAGGATGGCTACATCGTGTACAGTGCCGATCCAACCGTTACGCCGCCCAATCTGGCCGGCGTGCAGGAGATGGCGGTCGGCCTCGTGCGCGTGGACAGTGTGCCGCGTGGCGGCACGGGCCTCATGAGCAACGACACGCTCGAACTGTGGGTGAACGACATTCGTCTCACCGATGTGGTGGATGATATCGGGTTTGCCGGTGAGCTGGGGCTGGCGGTGAATGCCGGGGATCTCGCCGACTTCCGCATGAACGTGAGTCGTCGTGATCCCAATTTCCGACAGCTCAACGAGACCCCGTCGTTCCTCACCACCAGCGGGGTGAGCGTGGGCACCACGATGCATCTCGAGCGGATGTTGCCGCAACGACTCGGCATCGTGATGCCGTTCAGTGTGGACTACGTGGGCTCCGGCGTTGATCAGCTGTTCATCAACCGCACCGACGTGCGCGCCAGTGGTATCCAGGGGCTGCGCAATCCCAGCGATCGTCGCGTGAACTATGCGCTCGCCTTGCGACGGGCGACGCCGATGAGTGGCGGATGGTATGCACCGCTCATGAACGGCCTCGCCCTGAACGGCACGTGGTCGAACGCCGCGTCGCAGAGCGCGTTCCAGGAGGCGACCAACAGCGCGTATGCGCTCGGGGCGTCGCTCAATCTCTCCGACGACCGTCGCGAATCGAAGCTGCCGCGGGTGGTCGATGCACTGTTCGGTGTCTTGCCTCGCGGGCTGCGTGAGAGCGAGGCGATTCGAAATTTCCGTGGTCAGCGATTCCGGTGGTCGCCCACGGCGTTCCGCGTGTCGAGCTCCTTGGCGCGCAACGCGAATTCGAGCACGTCGTTCACCAAGGCCGCCGAGTCGCCGACGGATACCGGTCAGGTGGCGAACGGACTCACGCACTTCTGGCAGAACAGCAGCACCCTCGAGTTCCGTCCGTCGGTCGGCCTGACGGCCTCCATGAACGCGCGGCAGCTGCTGGACCTGCGCGACTATCGCACCACGTCGATCCTGCCAGACAGCACCGATCGCGGACAGGCGGCAGCCGCGGAGCGATTACAGCTGCTGGGGACGACCGTGGGGCTCGAGCGCGAACGGTCGCTCACCTCGGCCGTGCTCTTCCAACCCACGCTCGCCGTGTGGCTACGGCCGCGCATCGACTTCAACTCCACGTTCAACCTGAACAAGGATCCGAACGCGCGCGCGCTGTTGCGGGAACAGGACGCCGCCGGGGCGTATCGCCTGCCCAAGCGGCTGGGGGCGGCGCAGACCCTCAGTACCGGCACCACGTTCGATTTCGGTCGCCTGATCACCTCGCGCACTGGGGAGAAGACGCTGGGCAATCGGCTGGGGCGGATGTTCGCGCCCATCGATGTGTCGTGGCAGCAGAGTCTCACCTCGAACTACGACAACACGGCCTTCATTCCCGGGTGGGGCTATCAACTGGGCTTGGGCGGCATTCAGTCGTTTCGCGGACTCGACTCACGGCTGGCCACCACGGCCGGACGGCTGCGTCGCGCCACCGCCACGGGTTCGTTGAACTTGCCCTTCTCGCTCACGGTCCAGTCGCGCTTCGAGAATGGCACGACCGAAACATGGACGCGACGGACGTTCGACGGATTTCAGGCCGTGATCACGAGCACGCAGCTGGTGAAGCCCGACTACTCGGTGCGCTGGAGCTGGCGCCCGGTGCGGCTCAAGAAGGTGATCACGATGCTGAACGTGAACGGGCGCTATCTCGTGAGCGAGCAGGAAACCATGATCCCCAACGAAACCGGCGGCTTGGCCGACCGCAGCCGAACCACGGCGCGCAGTCAGCCGCTCTCGGGGGCGATCACCTGGGCCTTCCTGGGCGGACTCACCACCAACGCGTCGCTCGATCGTACCCATCGCGAAGACAGTCGCCCCGGGTCGCTCACCAACGGCGACACCCGGCGGATGGCCTTCGACGTGGCGCGGCGTTTCAAGGTGCCCAAGCGCTTCACTACGCGGAACGCCACCGTGCGCACGTCGCTGTCGTATCAGAGCGAGCAGTCGCAGTCGATCGTGCAGGGGTCGTCGTCCACCAATGCGGCCGGTGACGTGGTCACGATTCCCCCGTCGGTGCTCACGGATAACGGCCGGCGCGCGTTCAATTTCAACGCCGACACCGATCTCTCCGAGCTGCTCACTTTCAGTCTGACCGGATCGCGGGTCGTGAACTTCGACCGCAACTACAACCGGCAGACGTCGAACTTGATCTTCAGCGCGGTGCTGCAGCTCCGCTTCTTCGCGGGTGATCTGAAGTAGCTCCTGTTTGCGGGTATGCGTTGTATAGATGCTGCCGGCGTCGCGCGGGTTACCGCGCCGTGGTGCACCATCGTTACCATGGCTCCATGCCCACGCCCGCGGAACGCCAGGCTCTCCTGTTTCTCGCTGCCGTTGCCGTCATCGGCGGCGGTGTGCGGGCGGCCGGCACGCGCACACTCGCTCGCGAGGTCACCCGGGCCGAGCGGGGGGTGGCCCCGAGCGCGGAGCTGGCCACTCGCGCCCTTGACGCCCAGATCGCGGCGGTCGACTCCGCCCGCCGACGCGGCCGGGTACCGAAGGCCACCGTTCGTACGGGATCCGCCCGGAAGAAAACGGAGCCGACTCTCCTTCCTCGAGCTGTGCCGGGTCCGGCCCTGTCGATCGATGTAAACGCTGCGTCGGCGGCGGAGCTGGAGCGACTGCCTCGCGTCGGACCGGCGCTCGCGGCCCGTATCGTCGCGTGGCGCGAGGCACACGGTCCGTTCGAGTCGATGGAAAGCCTCCGTCACGTGCGTGGCATCGGGCCGGCGACGGCACGGATGCTCGCCCCTCTGGTGACGTTTTCCGGACGGCACAGTCCATTTCAAAGTGAGGCTTTTGCCTCTCCCATTCCGCGCGCCTTGTACGTGTCTTAGCCGAACTTTGTACTCATGGTTGCTCCTGTTTCCCCTCTCGCCGGTCGAGCCGCCGAACGGCTCGGTGATCTCCTCGTCAAAGAGGGGCTCCTTACGCATGACCAATTGGCGAAGGCGCTGCAGGAGCAGTCTGGCGCGCCAGGCCAACGCATTGGGGTGACCGTCGTCAAGTTGGGGCTCGTGCCGGAAACGGAGGTCGTGCGTATGCTCGCGCGCCAGTACCGTATGCCGGCCGTCGATCTGGCGCGCTTCGAGCTGGATACGCGACTGCTCAAGCTGATTCCGGCGGAGCTGGCGTCCAAGCACACCGTGCTGCCGCTCAAGCGTGACGGCCGACAGCTCACCGTGGCCATTGCCGATCCAACGGCGATGTCGGTGATCGACGATCTCAAGTTCATCACGCGCTATGACATCGTCCCCGTGCTGGCGGGCGAGTACTCGATGCGTGCGGCGATCGAGAAGCACTATGAAGCGAATGAAGTGCACATGCAGTCGCTGCTGCTGGACATCGCGGCGGCCGAGGAAGACGATGTAGAGATTCTGGAGGCCCAGGAAGAGGCGCAAGACGCGAGTGTGCTGGCGGCGCAGGTTGATGAAGCGCCCGTCGTCAAGCTGATCAACGCCATCCTCGTCGATGCGGTACACAAGGGGGCCTCGGACATACACTTCGAGTGCTTCGAGCACGAACTACGCGTTCGCTACCGCATTGACGGCGCACTCGCCGAAGTCATGAAGCCGCCCCTCAAGATGCGCGCGGCCTTGATCTCGCGATTCAAGATCATGGCGTCGCTGAACATCGCCGAACGGCGTGTGCCGCAGGACGGCCGTATCAAGCTGAAAGTCGGCAGGAAGGTCATCGACTTCCGCGTGAGCGTGCTGCCCACGCTGTTCGGCGAAAAGGTCGTGCTCCGCATCCTCGACAAGGGCAACCTCACCCTCGATCTCGAGAAGTTCGGGATCGAGCCGCGCGCCGAACGCGAGTTGATGGAAGCGATCTCGAATCCGTACGGCATGGTGCTCGTGACCGGTCCCACCGGCTCGGGCAAGACCACCACGCTGTATTCGGCGCTGTCCAAGATCAATAACGGTGATACGAACATCATGACCGCCGAGGATCCCGTCGAGTACAACCTCTTCGGCATCAATCAGGTGCAGGTGCGCACCGACATCGGCATGACATTCGCCGCGGCGCTGAAGGCGTTCCTGCGTCAGGATCCGAACGTCATCATGGTCGGCGAAATCCGAGACTTGGAAACGGGCGGCATCGCGATAAAGGCGGCGCTCACTGGCCACATGGTCATGAGCACGCTGCACACGAATTCGGCGCCGGAGACAATCACCCGCTTGCTGGACATGGGGCTCGAACCCTTCAACGTGGCGTCGGCGCTCAACCTGATTCTGGCGCAGCGACTGGTGCGCCGAATCTGCAGTAAGTGCAAGGTGCGGTACGAGCCCGACGCGGCCGAATTCGCCGGTGCCAAGGTCAAGGCCAACACCACGTTGCGCGAACTCAAGTTCACCGACGAAGCGCTCGATAACGCCCGGTTGCGCGCTACGCCGGAAGCCGTGCCGTTCCTCACGCACCTGTCGCTCGATACCACGATCGGCGAGCTGCCGTACTTCAAGGGACACGGCTGCGACGCCTGCGGCGGTACGGGGCTCAAGGGCCGTCAGGGTCTGTACGAGGTGATGTTCCTAACCCAAACGCTCAAGAAGTTGGTGATGCAGAACGCCGACGTGCAGGTGCTGCGCAACGCGGCCATCGACGAGGGCATGCTGTCGCTCCGCATGGACGGCTGGCTCAAGGTGCTCAAGGGCGTGACCACGCTGGATCAGGTCATCCGTGAAACAGCAAGCTGAGTTCATGTGACAGTGGGGTTTCCTCTCCACTGGAACGCTCGTCCATCTCCGGGACGCCAATGGGCGCCCCGTTCACGACTGCCCGCGCGATGACTGCTCCCGCTCAGACCCCCGTATCCCTGCGCACTCTGCTCGATGAAATGATCGAGCGGGGGGCCTCCGACTTGCATATTTCCGCCGGTGACCGGCCGAAGCTGCGGGTCGATGGCGATATCGTGAACTCTGGTATCGAACATGTGCTCACGCCCCGGGACACGCTGCAACTGGCGTACTCGGTGCTGACCGAAAATCAGAAGAAGCGATTCGAAATGGAGGACGAGCTCGACTTCTCGTTCGGCATCGCGAATCTGTCCCGCTTTCGTGGGAACGTGTTCAAGCAGCGCGGCTGCGTGAGCATGGTGATCCGGTGCATTCCGTTTCAGATCAAGACGTTCGACGATCTCAGTCTCCCGCCGGTGATTGCCGGCTTCGCCGACCGTCCGCGCGGCCTCGTGCTGGTGACCGGCCCCACTGGCTCGGGCAAGAGCACCACGCTCGCCGCGATGATCGACAAGATCAACACCGAGCGCCGCGGGCACATCATCACCGTCGAAGACCCGATCGAATTCATTCATCGGCATCGCAACTGCATCGTCAATCAGCGCGAAGTCGGCGCCGACACCAAGAGTTTTGCGTCGGCCCTCAAGTACGCGCTCCGTGAAGATCCCGACGTCATTCTGATCGGCGAAATGCGCGACTTGGAAACGATTCAGGCCGCGCTCACGATCGCCGAAACGGGTCACTTGGTGTTCGCCACGTTGCACACCAACAGCGCGGCCGAAGCGATCAACCGTATCATCGATGTGTTCCCGGCGCATCAGCAGAGTCAGGTGCGTGCCCAGCTGGCGTTCACGTTAGAGGGCATCATTACGCAGGTGTTGCTCCCCAAGATTGCCGGTCGCGGTCGTGCGATGGCGGCGGAGATTCTGGTGATGACGCCCGCCATGCGCGCGCTGATCCGCGACGACAAGGTGCACCAGATCTACTCGCTCATGCAGGCGGGGAAGAAGTACGGCATGCAGACGATGAACGATGCGCTGTACCAGCTGTACGTGTCGCGTCAGGTGAGCGCCGACGAGTGCACGCGCGCGTCGGGCGATCCCAGCGAGTTCCTGCGCATGATCGGCAAAGGACCGACCGACGACAATCTCTCGGCGCCGGGCAAAGGCGCCGGTGATCGCGCGGTGGTCGGTGGCCTGGGCCGCCGGTGAGTCCTGCACCCGCACGTCCTGACACCGCACGTCCTGACACCGTCGTAGTGGTTCTCCGCACTTTGACTCCCTGACACGATGCCTACGTTCACCTACACCGCGCGCAGCACCAAGGGCGAGCTGAAATCGGCCACGATCGACGCGCCCAGTCGCGACGACGCGGTCGCCCTGCTCCGCCGCCAGCGCCTCACGATCATCAAGGTCGATGAGTCGCGATCGACGCCGAAGAAGACCGGTGGATCGATCGGCATGCGCGACATCGTGATTTTTACGCGCCAATTCTCCACCATGATCAATGCCGGCCTGCCGCTGGTGCAGGCGCTCGACATTCTGGCCCGCCAGAGCGAGAACAAGGCGTTGGCGGCGGTGGTGCGTGAAGTCGTGTTCGACGTGGAGTCGGGCAATACGGTCGCCGACGCCATGCGCAAGCACCCCAAGGCGTTCAGCGATCTGTACACCAACATGGTGGCGGCCGGCGAAGCGGGCGGTATCCTCGATACCATCCTGAACCGGCTCGCCGTCTTCATGGAGAAGAACGACGCCCTCGTGCGCAAGGTGAAGGGCGCCATGATCTATCCCATGGTCATTCTCTGCGTGGCGGCGCTGTGCGTGGTCATTCTGCTGTGGAAGGTCATCCCGGTCTTCAGCAGCATGTTCGACAGTGTGGGGATGGAACTGCCGCTCCCCACCAAGGTCGTGATCGGGCTGTCGCACTTCCTGACCAGCTACTGGTGGGGCATTCTGATCACGGTGGCGGGCACGGCATACGCTACGAGGCGATTCTATGCCACGCCGCCCGGACAGCTGCTGATCGACAAGTTGCTGCTGAAGGTGCCCGTGCTGGGCGACGTGCTCCGCAAGTCGGCGGTGTCGCGCTTCACCCGTACGCTCGGCACGCTGATCTCATCCGGCGTGAGCATTCTCGACGGTCTCGAGATCACCGCCCGCACGTCGGGCAACCGCGTGGTGCAGGACGCCATCATGGGGAGCCGCGCCAGCATCGCCGGTGGTGATACCATCGCCGGCCCGCTGCAGAAGTCGGAAGTGTTCCCGCCCATGGTCATCAGCATGATCGCCGTCGGTGAGCAGACTGGCGGGCTTGACGAAATGCTCAGCAAGATCGCTGACTTCTACGATGACGAAGTCGACGCGGCGGTGAGCGCGCTGCTGTCGCTGCTCGAGCCGATCATGATCGTGTTCCTGGGCGTCGTGGTGGGCGGTATGATCGTCGCGATGTACCTGCCGATCTTCGACATGGTGAACGCGGTGAAGTAAGGCCCGCGTATTGTGGAATG
>CAITQY010000356.1 GCA_903894655.1 uncultured Gemmatimonadota bacterium | reverse complement strand
GAGGGGAAACTCGCGTTTATCGAACAACTCAAGGCCACCTCCGGGCGAACGGTGGTGATGGTAGGTGATGGGGTGAACGACGCCGCGGCCATCGCCGCCGCCCATGTTGGTATCGGCGTACACGGCGGCGCCGAAGCCTGTCTTGCGACCGCCGACATCTACCTTACGCGCCCTGGGCTCGGCGCGCTCGTCGAACTCACCGAAGGCTCGCGCCGCACGTTGCACGTGATCCGCCGCAACATCGCACTCTCGATCGGCTACAATCTCATCGGAGCCAGTCTCGCCGTGTTTGGTGTGCTGACCCCGCTCATTGCCGCGATCCTCATGCCGACGAGTTCGATCACCGTCGTGCTGGGCTCCTGGTACAGCACCACCTTTGCTCGAACCACCACCAAAGAGCCGGTCACATGAGCGTCATCTATCTGGTCTTGCCGCTGGCCCTGATCATCGTCGGCGGCGCGGTGCTCGCGTTCGTGTGGAGCGCCAAGAGCGGGCAGTACGACGATCTCGAGACGCCGGCAGTGCGGATACTGCACGACTGAACACGGTAGCGAACGCGTGGGCGGCGGGGGAAGCCGTTCGGGAGCGAACGTGTGGGCGGCGAGGGAAGCGGCGCGGCGATGCCGCCATCTGGAATGGCCGAGCTCGCTATACCCATCACTACACCCATCGCAACGCCGCTTCCGGTCGGAGGTCACACGTTCGCCCCCAAATGGCTTCCCCCTCTGCCGATGCGTGGCAACCGTGGCCACATTATCACCATGAGTAACGCCGAGACCAGTTCCCATCGGGATACCGCGGAGCGCCGCAACAATCCGCGGTTACGCGAATTGGTGGACGAAATGCTCGCCTCCATCCGCGCCGCCGCCAACGTCGATTTGTGGACCGCCGAGGAGCGCGATCGATACGAGGCCGATATGGCCCGGATCATGAAAACCGTGCGAACCCATGCCGTGCGCGGCGAGCCGCGCGCCCAGCTCGACTAGCAGGTCGCCCGCTGAACGCTGCCAACGATACCACGCTCGAGGCGCGGCTCGACGCGATCTGCGCCGAGGGGTGGAGCATCTGGGAGCGATTCGAGCGCAATGTCCGCGACCGCGACTTCCATTCGTTCATCGCGGCCGACTACGACGCGGTACGCCGGGCGTTGGTGGCGCATCGCGCACCCGGCGCCCGGTTCCTCGAGTGGGGCTCGGCCAGCGGCGTGATCACCATCATGGCCGACATGGTGGGCTTCGAGGCCTACGGGATCGAACTCGATGCCTCGCTGGTGACCACCGCTCGCGCCCTCGCCACCCGCTTCGCCTCACAGGCGCAGTTCGTCACCGGTAGCTTCCTCCCCACCGGCTACAAGCGGCTCGGCGGTGACGACTCCTCCGAGACCATCGGTGACGGACCATCGGGCTACCTCCAGCTTGGCCGCGCCCTCGACGACTTCGACGTCGTTTTTGGCTACCCGTGGGATGACGACGCCCCTCTGATGCACGATCTCATGCGACGATACGGACGACCAGACGCCTTACTGCTGCTCAACGACACCGCACGTGGTGTCCGCGCCTTTCGCGGCGGTCGCGAATTAACGAACCGGCAATGACGGCGCCTTCGCGCCCGACCGGACTGCGTCGCGAGCTCGGCGTCATCGCCCTCGCCTCCACCGGCATCTGCTCCATGGTGGGCGCCGGCATCAACATCGTCCCGTTTGCACTGCAACGCACCGTACCCGGAGTCGGCGACTGGGTGCTCGTGGCCTATGCCCTGGCAGCTGTGCCGGCTGTGCTGGCCGCCTTGTGCTATGCCATGCTCGGCAGCGCCATGCCGCGCGCCGGTGGATCCTACGTGTACGCCAGCCGGGCGATCGGCCCCTATGCCGGCTTTCTCGCCAGCTTTTCGCAATGGTTCGGGCTGTGCATCGCGATCGGCGTGGTGTCGTACG
>CAITQY010000355.1 GCA_903894655.1 uncultured Gemmatimonadota bacterium | reverse complement strand
GGACTCCCCGTCGTGCAGGTGCCGACCACCTTGCTGGCCATGGTCGACGCCTCGGTCGGCGGCAAGACCGCCGTGGATACCCCGGTCGGCAAGAACCTCGTCGGCGCTTTTCATAATCCGTCGGCCGTGGTCATTGACCCCGAGGTGCTCGCCACGCTCCCCGCCGACGTGCTGCGCAGCGGGATCGCCGAAATGATCAAGCACGGCGTCATCGCCGACGGGCCCTACTTCGACGCCGTCCTCCAGTTCGCCGGCGCCGTCCGCGACCACGGCGCCTCAGCCCCAAACTTTGCCGCCACGATCACCACGCTCATTACGGGTAGTGTTCGGATCAAGGCCGACATTGTCGCCGAAGACACCCGCGAGGGCGGACTCCGGCAGATCCTCAACTTCGGCCATACCATCGCCCACGCCGTGGAGCGGGTCCTCAACTTCCAGCTGCTGCACGGCGACGCCGTCGCGATGGGGATGGTGGCCGAAGCCCGCATCGCCGAGTCGATCGGCCTGGCCCGCGAGGGGCTGTCAGTCGCCGTCGCCGATGCCGTGGAACGGGCCGGCCTGCCGTCGCGACTCCCGGCCGGCATCGGCCTTGATGACATCATCGCCGCCACCCACGGCGATAAGAAGGCGAGAGGAGGGGCGGCGAGGTATTCCCTCCCCCGCGGCATCGGCGAAATGGAAGCCGCCGACGGAAAATGGGCCGTCGCGGTCAGCGATGAGGTGGTGAAGGCCGCGCTTTCGTAAAAGCCACCACCTCAAAAGACCAAATCTGTGGCGCCACCGCCACGCCTTATGGCGCAGTTCGCTATCACAGAGCATGCGCCACCCACGTGTCGGTGACGCACGACCACTCAGCTGTCGCTATACCGTCTCATTGATGCACGGCAAATGCGCCAATTACGTCGTCTGTAAAGATTTTCATTGACCGCTCAGTATCCCGCCATTATCGTGGCCTTCCCACCTCCTGACAGGGCCGAGTCTGGACCCCGTCGTTCAGGCACATAGTTCGGCGAGGGCGTATGCAGGCAGCTGCCGCGACCAGGACCACCGAAGCCCGCTCCAAGGGCTTTTTCCGTTCGTCCCCTTCCACCGCCTTCGATCAGTACCTTCACGATATCCAGAAGCTCCCCCTGATCACGGATGCAGCCGAAGAGCGACGTCTCGCTCGGCTCGCCCAAAAGGGAGATGAGGCGGCCGCCGAGCGCCTCGTGACCGCGAACCTCCGGTTCGTGATCAGCTACGTGAAGAAATACCAGGGACACGGCCTCGATCTCTCCGAACTCGTCGCCATCGGCAACGAGGGCCTGCTGAAAGCCGTCCGCAAGTTCGATCCCGATCAGGGCGTCAAGTTCATCTCGTACGCCGTGTGGTGGGTTCGCCAGGCCGTCCTCAAGGCCCTCGCCGAGCAGACCCGTAGCGTCCGGATTCCGCTCAACCAGAACTCCCAGCTCATCCGCATGGCCCGCGGAGAGATGGTGCTCAATCAGGTGCTCAATCGCGAGCCCACTGATGCGGAAATGGCCAAGCTCCTCCAGGAGCCCATCGAGCAGATCCGCAACGCCCGCCAGATCAGCAGCACCGAAGTCTCCCTCGACGCCCCCATCGATCGTCAGGACCGGGAAGCGTCCACCCTCGGCGAACGCTTCGCCGGCGAGACGCACACCGACATCGAAGAAGGCACCGACTTCCGCCTCATGCGGGAGTTCATCGATCGCGTGTTCCGGAAGTACCTCACGCCGCGCGAACGCAAAATCCTGTATCTGTATTACGGGCTCGACGAAGGGGCAGAAGCCATGACCCTCGAGCGCATCGGCGCCCTCATGGGTGTCACCCGTGAGCGGATCCGTCAGATTCGCGAGCGCGCCTTCGAAAAGTTGCGCGAGTCGCCCGATGGCCGTGCACTGGCCGGTTTCTGGGGAGCGGCCTGAAGCAGAGTTCACGAACGTATCGTCCCACGGGAATTCCCGAATGGTGCATTCCGCGTTAGTAGTTCAAAGTGCTGGTTGGACGGGTGTTCGTTTACCACGAACACCCGTTCGCTTTTCCCCTCCTGGTAGTTCTGGAGCTGCTGTTGCCCCGCGTTCTCATCGTTGACGACGAGCCAGGCATCCGCTTCGCATTGAAGCGCTGGTTCGAGCGTCAGCACTGGACTGTCTCCGAAGCCGGAGATGGCCACACGGCGATTACCCAACTCTTGGCCAGCGACGACGCGAGTGACAGCCGCGTCGACCTCGTCATCTGCGATCTGCACCTCCCGGTCGTCTCCGGGAGGGACGTATTGGCCACCCTGATGTCCAGCCGCCCGGCGATCGCCGCCCGCCTCATCTTGTCCACCGGCGATTCCGTCTCCGACGCCGCCCCGGGGACCGTGCTCGCCAGCCATCCGCACGTGCTGCAAAAGCCGTTCGAACTGTCGATGCTGAAAGCGCTGGTCACGTCCATCGTCCTGTAGCTCCTGCATTCAGCACGCGCCTACAGCAGGTTCTTCGCCCTTCGCGCCGCTATCTTTCGGCATGCGCGACGCCCTCCTCGCCACTCTCGCCTCCATCGTCGGCCCTCGCTGGGTGAAATCCCGCGCGCCCGAACTCGTCGCGTATGACGCCGACGGGCTTCCGGGATACCGTGCGCTTCCCAACCTCGCCGTCTTCCCTGGGACACAGGACGAGGTCGTGGCCGTCGTGAGGGCGTTGGCCGCCGCCGGTGCCTCGTTCGTGCCGCGTGGTGCCGGTACCGGACTCTCCGGCGGTGCACTGGCCAATGATGTTGTGCTGCTCGGCCTCAATCGCCTCACCCAGATTCTCCGCGTCGATCCGGTGAATCGCACGGCCGTCGTGGAGCCCGGTGTCGTCAATGCCAAGCTCTCACGGGCGGTCGCGCAATACGGGTTGCAGTACGCCCCCGATCCCTCCAGTCAGAGCGTGTGCACGATCGGTGGCAACGTGGCCGAGAACGCCGGCGGACC
The DNA here is from genome assembly GCA_903894655.1 of uncultured Gemmatimonadota bacterium. GTDB lineage: Bacteria > Gemmatimonadota > Gemmatimonadetes > Gemmatimonadales > Gemmatimonadaceae > Gemmatimonas. The sequence continues at coordinate 1,757 of CAITQY010000355.1, read as the reverse complement.
GCACTGCCTCAAGTATGGCGTCACGCTCAATCATGTGGTGGAGTGCAAAGTGGTGCTGCCCGACGGCACTTTGATGCAGCTTGGCCAGGCATTCGGCGAATCGGACGCGTACGACTTGCTGGGCGTGTTCGTGGGCAGTGAAGGGTGCTTCGGTGTGGCCACCGAGATCACCGTACGACTCGTGCCCTTGCCCGAGACGGTGCACACACTGCTCGCCGATTTTCCGAGCGTCAACGCCGCCGCGCGCGCCGTCTCGCGCATCGTCGCCACCGGCATCGTGCCCGCGGCGCTCGAGATGATGGACAACGCCACCATCCGCGCCGTCGAGGCATCGATCTACGCTGCCGGCTATCCCATCGATGCCGCCGCGATTCTGTTGTGCGAAGTGGACGGCATTGCCGCGGGACTCGACGAAGACGTCGCCGTCATCAAGCAGTGCTGCATGGACGCCGGCGCGCGCGACGTGCTGGTGGCCACCGCCGACGCCGACCGCACGCGCCTGTGGCAGGGTCGCAAGAAAGCCTTCGGTGCCATGGGCCGCATTGCGCCATCCTTGGTGGTCCAGGATGCCGTCGTGCCGCGCACGCGCTTGCCCGAGATCCTCGAGACGATCCACGAGATCGCCACGCGACATCGCGTGCAGGTGTGCAACGTCTTCCACGCCGGCGACGGCAACCTGCACCCCAACATCCCCTACGACGCCAGCGACGCCGACGCGTCTGCGCGTGTGCATGCTGCCATGTCAGAGATCATGCTCGCCTGCATCGCCGCCGGCGGCACCATCACCGGGGAACATGGCGTGGGACTCGACAAGCTGCCGTACATGGAGCGCCTCTTCACCCCCGAGTCCCTGTCGGCCATGTGTAGCATCCGTGACGTGTTCGACCCGGCGCGGCGCGCCAATCCGGGCAAAGTGGTGCCGGTGCACAGCTGCAAAGAATGGCACGGCTCAACGCGCACGAAGCCGCTCGCCTCATGATCACCTCCGACATCGCAGCGGTTATCCAACGCGCCGACGCCAGCAGTACCGTGGTCCGTGGCGTCGGCTCCGGTACGTGGCTGTACGGGGGGCCCGTGGAGAATGACGCCGCGGCCACCGTGGTGCGGCCACCCAGCGGCGTCATCGAATACGCACCCGGCGACCTCGTGATGAGCGTCCACGCCGGCACGACCCTCGAGGAACTCTCGGCGGCCTGTGCCGCCAGCGGCCAGATGTTGGCCATCGCGCCGTATGGCGCACCGCGGTCCACCATCGGCGCCGTGGTCGCGACGGCATCAGCGGCCCCATTGGCGTACGAAGACCTCACCATTCGCGATCTCGTGCTCGGACTTACGGTCGTGACCGGGACCGGCGATGTCGTGCGCGTGGGCGGCAAGGTGGTGAAGAATGTCGCCGGCTTCGATCTCGTGCGGCTCAACACCGGCGCCTTCGGCACGCTGGGCATCATTACCGAAGTCAGCGTACGCCTGCACGCCAAACCCATCATGGATCATGTCGTGACCGGCACGCTCGACGACGAGCCGCCGACATGGGTTCCGAAGCTCACGGCGAACCGTGCGCCATTGCCAATGCTGGTGCGACTCGCTCCGGGCGAACCAGCGCAACTCTTTGCTCGCTGCACCGGCAACGAGGCGCGCGCGTCGGCGCTCCGTGGCATCGTGCAGTCGTTCGGCGCGCGTCATGCGTTCACGCTCGGGGTGTCGGATACCAGCAACGCCGGCGAGCCCGAGTCGCCGGTGTCCGTGCTGCGACACGT
>CAITQY010000354.1 GCA_903894655.1 uncultured Gemmatimonadota bacterium | reverse complement strand
TGTACGACACCATCGACGGCGGCGGCGCGATCATGAACCGCAGCGCGCGCATGCCGGCCTTCGGCGGCTCGCTCGCGCCCACCCAGATCCGGGCGCTCGTCGCGCACATCCGATCGCTTTGCCGTTGCGCTGGCCCCGCGTGGTCGCGGGACGGCGCGCGCTAGTGCGCGCCCTGCGTAGCTCCTCGCGGCATGGCGCCGTCGGTGCCCTGCTCCTCGCCGTGCTCGCCGCCTGCACGGGCGACGCGATCGAGCGCACCACGAACGACGCCGCGAGCGCCAGCCCGCTGACCACCGTCGCGCTCGCCGCACCTCCGGCGCCTCCCGGCGCCGCCGACTTCGCCGGGGCCGAGAGCTGCCAGTCGTGCCATGCGGCCGAATACGCCACCTGGAAGCGCTCCACGCACGGCACCGCCGGTGGGGTGCCCGGCAGTCCCACCAACGACGTGCGCGTCATCGCGCCCTTCAACGGGGAGCCTATCCGGTTCCGCGACGCCGTGGTCATTCCCCGGCAGGTGGCCGGCCGGTTCAGCTTCCTTGTGCAACGCGCAGGAGAACCCGACACGACCTTTTCAGTGGACGGGGTGATCGGGGGCGGCCACATGAACGGGGGCGGCACACAGGGCTTCGTGACCGTATGGCCCGACGGCACGAAGCGGTTCCTTCCCTTCGACTGGAGCCGCAGCAACCGCGTCTGGTTTTGCCACACCGGCACGCGCACCGAGCGGGGGTGGCAACCCATCACCCCCGCCATGCGGCTGGCCGATTGCGGCGACTGGCTTCCGACGCGCATTCTCGGTGACGACGCGCGCTTCAGCAACTGCCAGTCGTGCCACGGGAGCGGCATCACCGTGGGCTTCGACAGCGTGGCGAAGCGCTGGCGCACCGACGTCCGGTCGCTCGCGATCGACTGCGAATCGTGCCACGGGCCAGCGGCCAAGCATGTCCGCCTGCTCCGGGCGGGAGGCGGCGGTGCCGACATCGGACTCGTGGCGCTCGGCACACTGAATAAGGACCAATCGCTCGCCACCTGCATGGGCTGTCACGCCCTCAAGACGCGCCTCGCCCCGGGGTACGCGCCCGGGGCAGCGCCTGAGGCCTACTACACCACGTACCTCTCGCAACTCGGCGACAAACCGTTCACCCCCGATGGGCGCACCCGAACCTTCGCCTATCAGGAAGGGCACTACGCCAGCGACTGTTACCGCAACGGCGGCATGACCTGCGCGTCCTGTCACGATCCCCACAGCCAGGGGTATCGCACCGTCGACGGACAGCCTATCCCCGGCCGCTTCGACGACCGCCAGTGTACCAGCTGCCACGGCAGCAAAGCCAGCGACGTACCGGCGCACACGAAGCACCCCGCTGCATCCACCGGGAGCCAATGTGTCTCCTGCCATATGCCCTACGAGCAGCAGCACGAGCTCGGCCGCGCGATTCGCTACCAGCGCTCCGACCATTCCATTGCCATCCCCCGACCCGGCCTCGACGCGTCACTCGGGCTCGTGGGCGCCTGCCAAGGGTGTCACCAGAACCTGAGCGTCGCCGCGCTCGATGCGCAGGTCACGCGCTGGTGGGGCACCCTCAAGCCGCATGAAGCGGCGGTTGCAGGCGTGCTCGCCGCGCGTTCGGCCACATCGATTGAATCAGCGACGCCGTTGCTGTTGCACCCCACCTCGCGCAACGCCATGGCACAGGTGGCGGGACTCGCCGAGTGGATCGAACGGTTCGCCCGCTCGGATCAGCGGGGCGGCTCCGCATCCCTCGACGCGCCGCTGCGCGCATTGGCCGACGCGCCGGACCGTGATGTGCAGGCCCTCGCCCTCGCCAGCCTGCATCTCGCCCGCGGCAGCGCGCCCGGCGTGCGTCGATTCCTCGAGCAACGACTGCAACCGGTGCGCGGAGACGACCGATCCGCCCTCCGGCGACGCTGGGCGGTTGTTCTTGGCGGGATCGGAGACGCCGCGCGGGCCGCGGGCCAACCCCAGCGCGCCATCGAGGCGTACGTGGCCGCGCTCGAGGTGGCGCCCGGCGAGCCGCAGCTGCTCCTCAATCTCGGCCTCGCCCGCGCCGCGCAGGGAGACCTCGCCGGCGCGGTCGCGGCGTATCGGCAGTCGCTGCGACATGACCCCCGACCATATATGGCCGAAGTCAACTTGGGGAACGCTCTCGACCAGCAGAGCGATTCCACCGGCGCCGTGGCCGCGTACCGCCGCGCCATCACGGTCGATCCCACCGCCGCCCTCGCCTATCTCAATCTCGGCACGCACTACCTGCGCGACGACCAAGCCGCGCGCGCGCGTCCGTTTCTGGAGCAGGCGCTCGCCCGTGATCCGGGGCTCGCCACGGGCCACTTCCAGCTCGCGCTCGTGCTCCTCAAGGCGAGAGACCTCGCCGGCGCCGCGCGCGCCGTCGCGCGATCGTTGGCCATCGATACGACCAACGCGGACGCGCGCCAGCTGTCGGACGCCTTGCGCGAGGCGCGCACGCCTTAGTCGTCGCTCTGCGGTCGGCGTGGTGGTGCGCACGTGGTGGTGCGTGCGTGCACGCGCGAGACCCTGTGCGACGGGTCGCGTTAAGACGGGACGAAAACCGGGATTAGCCGTTGCCCCGTCTCACAGTTTGTCACATATTCGCACGCGTTTTGTCACTTTGCCCTCCTTGCGAGGAGTGGCTTCACCCCCGCAGGAGGCAAGTAATGCCCCGAGCTTTTCTCACACAGTGTCGGCAGGCCATCGCCGTCGCCGTGATGGCACTCGCCGTGCCGCTGGCCCGAGTATCGGCCCAAGGATCCACCGCGATCGTCGAAGGTCGCATCATCGATGCCGCGAACAGTCGGCCCCTCGAAAACGTGCAGGTCAGCATCGACGGCACGACGCTCGGCGGCATGACCAACACGGGGGGCAACTACCGGATCACGGGCATCACCGTAACCGGCGGCTCCTCGCAGGTCGTCGTCCGCGTGCGCGCCATCGGCTACTCACGCGAAACCCGCACCGTCACGGTCACCCCCGGCCAGACGGTCAAGGCGGACTTCTCCGTGACGGTCTCGGCGATCCAGCTCAATCAGGTCGTCGTCACCGGCAGCGGCCAGAAAACCGAAGTGAAGCGCCTCGGCAACACGGTGGCCGTCATTCAGCCGCCGGCCAACGCGCCCATCAACGACATCTCGAATCTCCTCACCGCCCGCGAACCCGGCGTGACCGGCCTCGTGTCGGGTGGACTCTCGGGCGAAGGCGCCAAGATCCGCATCCGCGGCAACGCGTCGCTCTCGCAGTCCAACGAACCGATCATCTTCGTCGACGGCGTGCGCATCAACTCCGGCGGCGGCTACGGCATCGGCAACGGAGGCGGCGGTTCGCCGTCGCGTATCGACGACATCGACCCCAGCACCATCGAGCGCGTCGAAATCCTCAAGGGCGCCGCCGCGGCCACGTTGTATGGCACCGAAGCCTCCAACGGCGTGATCCAGTTCTTCACCAAGACCGGATCGTCCAGCGCCCCGCGCTGGACCATGCAGCTGCAGCAGGACGCCGTCAGCTTTGGCGACCGCGTGGCCCCGAACTCCGGCTACGCCCGCACGCAGGCGCGCGCCGACTCGCTCGCCACCTACTGGAACATCCCGGGGCTCAAGGCCTTCCAGGTGTTCGAAGTGCCGGTATTCAACAAGTACTTCACCGAGACGGGACGCGGCAACACGTTCTCCACGTCCGTGCAGGGCGGCGGCCAGGCCGTCACCTACTTCGCCAGCGGCCGCTACTACTTCGAAAACGGCCCCTTCGGTGGCGCCGACTACGGCCCCGCGCGCGACGTCATCCGCCGCATTCAGTCCACGGCCAACCTGTCGATCGTCCCCACGAAGAACCTCCGCCTGCGCTTCAACAACTCGTACTACAACACGCAGGGTGAGTCGCCCGAGAACAACAACAACATCTACGGCGTCAACTCCCTCAGCTACATGTCGCGCCCCGAGCTCGCCAACTGCAACCTCTCCACGTACGTCTCGCCCGGCGTCTGCTCCGGCGCGGGTAACGCCTTCGGCAATCAGGCGTTCATGACGGTGCGCGAAGCGATGCAGCAGCAGAACAAGACGGGCGTGCAGCGCTACGTCGGCACCCTCGATGGCGCCTACACCGCCACCGAGCGCCTCACCTTCAGCAGCACCCTCGGCTTCGACTACGCGGCGCAGAATGACTTCGGCCTGTCGCCCTTCGGCTACAACGTCGACCTCTTCACGTCGAACAACCCCGACGGATCGCGTCAGGTGTACTCGGGCGGCACGCGCGTGCTCACGCTCGACAGCAAGGTCGCCTACAACCGCGACTTCGGCGCCTTCACCACCTCCAGCGTGGCCGGCCTGCAGGTCTTCAACAACCGCACCACCACCAACTCCGGATCCTCGGCCTTCTTCCCGGGCCCCGGCATCGAAGTCGTCGGCGCGGGTGGCCAGAACATCTCGGCCAATGAGTCGTTCCTCACCACCGTCAACGGTGGCTACTTCGGTCAGACGCAGATCGGCTGGCGCGACTGGGTGTTCGGCACCGTCGGCGGCCGCTATGACTTCTCCAGCGCGTTCGGCAAGAACGCCGGCGGCGTCTTCTACCCGAAAGCCTCGCTGTCCATGGTCCCGTCGGATCTCAACGGCTGGTCGTCCACGCTGCTCTCCACGTTCCGCGTGCGTGCCGCCATCGGTCAGTCCGGCCGTCAGCCCGGTGCCTTCGATCAGTTCACCACGTTTGCGCCGCAGGTCACGTCGCTTGGTGCCGGCCTCCTCCCGTCGCAGCTCGGCAACGCCGACCTCCGCCCGGAAATCTCCACCGAACTCGAAGGTGGCTTCGAAGCCGGTCTGTTCAACAACAAGGTCGCCGTCGACTTCACCGCCTGGAAGCGCACCGTGAATGACGCGCTCGTCCCCCGCCTCTTCCCCACGTCGGGCGGCTTCCGCAGCGCGCAGCTCACCAACATCGGCACGATCGACGCGAGCGGCCTCGAACTCGGCGTGCGCAGCACCGCCATCCAGCGCGGTAACACCAAGCTCGAAGTCTTCGCCAACGCGGCCTACCTCAAGCAGACCCTCACCAGCCTCGGCGGCGCCCCGCCGATCCGCGTTTCGGGTGGCTATGCCCGCTACCGCATCTACCTGAAGGAAGGCGATCCGCTGGGATCGATCTACGAGCCGCGCATTGCGCCGGCCTGCGGCAGCGCCCCGGCCAAGAACGCCGCCGGCACGCCCATCGCCTGCTACACGGCCGACCAGCTCCCGATCAACTTCAATGGGCGCGGCACCCCGGCCACCAAGGCCGAACTGCTCGCCTACTTCGCGCAGCCGCGTGACATCCAGCAGTCGTCGGTGCAGAGCACGCTCCAGCCGTTCCTCGCCGACTACGACGGCAGCGGCATCCTGTTCGAACAGCGCGTCGGCGCCTCGATCCCGGTGTGGACCGGTGCGTTCGGCGGCACGCTCACGATCAGCGAGCGGTGGAAGATCCAGTCCACGCTCGAGTACCGCACGGGCTACTTCGTCTCCAACCTCACTGACGGCTTCCGCCTCTCGCAGCACCCGTCGATCGGTTCGAACCGCAAGGAGTTCTCCGACATCCAGTCCGTCATGCAGAATCCGGCCAGCACGCCGGAACAGCGTGTCGCCGCGGCCACCGAATACATCACGACCTATCGCCGCCTGCTCGAGCCCGGGCTCAATCAGGCGCAGAGTGGTGACTTCCTGCGCTGGCGTGAACTCGCCGTGACGTACAACCTCGGCGCCGACAAGGCCAAGAAGATCGGCTTCCGTGACGCCAGTCTGACGCTCTCCGGCCGGAACATCTTCCTCTGGACGCGCTACCCGGGCCAGGACCCGGAGTCGAACGAAAACGGACGTGGATCGGTGGGCACGCTCGCCGACAACTTCCAGAACGCCACCGACGGATTCGGCCTCCCGATCCCGCGCCGCTTCTCTCTCGCGCTCAATCTCAACTTCTGATCCGGGACCCCATTCTTATGAAGCACGTAATTTCGATCGGGGATTCGGCACGCCTGCGTCGTCGCCTCCGCGGCGCCGCGCTGGCCGTCGGAGCGGTAACGCTCGCCTCCTGCCAGATCTTCTCCACCGAAGTCAAGAATCCCAACGCCGTCACCGAAGACGCCATCGCGACGGCCTCCGCCGCCGCGGGCTCGCTCGTGACTGGCCTCTACGGCGCCGTCAACGCCGCCGGTAACCAGATTACCGGCGCCGTCGGCGCCGCCTCCGATGAGCTCACCTGGGTGGGCTCGCGCGAGTATTGGAACCTGCTCGACGTCGGCGACATCGGTGACCCGCTCAACGAGTACACCGACGGCATGTATCCGTACGTCAGCCAGGCGCGCTGGATGGCCAATTACGTTCTCCCCAAGCTCGAGGGATACGACAAGGCCGGATCGCTGCGCAACCGCACCGACCTCGCCCAAGCGTACTTCCTCGCTGGTACCATCTACACGATGATCGGTGAGAGCTACGAGGACTTCGTCATCACCTCCGATCGCACCGTGAACGGCGCACCGATCGGCGAGGCGAACATGCGCGTCATGTTCGACTCGGCCACGACGTACCTCGGCAAGGGCCTCACGATCGCCCAGGCGCTCAACAACTCGCCGCTGCAGGCCCGCATTCTGGGCATGCGCGCGCGGGCCAAGTGGTCGCGGGCCGTCTGGGGCTCGCTGCGCGCGCCGCGGGCGTTCCCGGCCAACCCGCTCATCAATGATGCGGGCGCCAACGCCGATGCCGTCGCCGCCCTCACCGCGATGGGAGCCAACAGCTTCCGCTATCGCTTCGACGTCGTCGCGCAAAACAACGGCGGCTGGTTCTCCACCGGTGGCGAGATGAACTCCCGTCTCGAAATCCGCGCCGGCTCCCGCTACGTCAACGTCACCACCGCCGGCACGCGCCCGCTCGACGGCGTCGCCGGCATCAAGCTGGTCGATCCGGTCACCGGTCTGGTCGATCCGGCCACGATCAAGAACATCGACGAGTGCTGCCGCTTGTCCTCCACCACCAACGTGGGCTGGACCGCCACCTCGGCCAAGGAAATGCTCCTCATCCTTGCCGAAGCCGGGCTCGCCGCCGGAAACACCGCCGAATTCACCACGCGCATCAACGCGCTGCGTGCCGTCGACGGTCTCCCGGCGTGGGCCGGTTCACCGTCCGCGCAGTCGATGCTGTCGCATTCCCGCGCGGTATCGCTGTTCCTGCAGGGGCGTCGCCTCCACGATCATTACCGCTTCCAGGAGCGCGCTGATCGCTGGGTCGCCACCCGCGGCCTCAAGCCCTGCTTCTTCCCGATCTCGTACAACGAGCGGCAGCAGAATCCGCTGACCCCGCAGCCGGCGCAGGATCGTCCGGCGGCATGCCAGTAGTCCGCTCCACGCACCTTGCAGAACAGAACGACCGGCCACGGAATTCCGTGGCCGGTCGTTTCACTGCCGCCCCGGTCCTGGCGCTCACCGCGTGGTCGTTGATGGGGTGCTATACCTACGTCCCCGTGGCCGGCCAGGCCGGGCCAATCACCGGAGACGGCCGGGTCATCCTCACCGACGCGGGCACCGCGGCCATGGCAGGGCCATTGGGGCCGAATGTCCGTGAAATCGACGGCATCATTCTCCGCGCCACGGCCGATTCGGTGGTCATGACCGTCGCGCAAACCACCACCACCTCGCGCGAACGGTTCACCTCCACCGGCGTCACCATCGCGATCGCCCGGCCGCTGGTGCAGGACATCAGCGCGAGGACCTTCTCGCGGAAGCGGAGCCTCACCTTTGGGGCCGCCGTGCTCGCGATCCTATCCGTTGCCTTCAGCACCGTCACGGCCGCCTCCGCCAGCGGCGCTGGCGACGGGCCCGGCTCCATTCAACCCTGACTCGGCGGCTGATAACGAAGCAGCGAGCTCACAACTCGAAACTTGGACTCAAAACCCGAGACTCACGTGAGTGGTGGGTTTCGAGTCCAAGTTCGGGTAGCGGGTTCACCGCTTCAACTGCGCCCCCGCCACATCCCAGTTGATGCGCGCCAGCAGCGCATCGAGATAATCGGCGCGGCGGTTCTGATATTTCAGATAGTACGCGTGCTCCCACACATCGAGGCCAACGATCGGCAACTCGCCCTCAAGCAGCGGCGAATCCTGATTCGCGAGTCCGCGCACCACCAGCCGGCTCGTGGCCGTCTTCACCAGCCACGCCCACCCCGAGCCGAACTGCGCCAGCCCGGCCGCCTTGAGCGCCGCCTTGCACCCGTCGAGCGTCGCGAAATCGCGCACGATCATCTCGCTCAGCTGGCCGCTCGGCGCGGCCGACGTTGCACTTCCCGGCGCCAGCAGCCCCCAGTACAACGCGTGATTGGCGTGACCGCCACCATTGTTGCGAATCGCCGTCTGCGCCGCCGCCGGCCACTTGCGCAGCCCCATCAGCAGCTCGCCGAGCGTGTACTGGTGGAGATCGGGAAACGCCTCCAGCGCCTTGTTCAGATTCGCCACGTACGCCGCATGATGGCGATCATGGTGAATCATCATGGTCTGCGCATCAATCGCCGGCTCGATGGCCTTCGTGTCATACCCCAGGGCGGGCAGCACGAACGGATAGCGCTGCGCCAACACCTCATCGGCCCGCGCGAACAACGAACGAACGCTCATCACGTCTCCCAAAGAAAAAAGCTCAGTACTTCGCCAAGTAGCGTTCGAGCTCCCACGCACTCACCTGCTGGTTATACTCGCGCCACTCGGAGCGCTTCGCAGCCAGAAACTGCTCGGTAATGTGTTCGCCCAGCGCGGCCCGCATCACGTCGTTCTTCTCCAACTCGTCGCACGCTTCGCTGAGATCCTGCGGCAAGTCGTCCAGCCGCAACCGACGACGCTCGCGAAACGACATCTCCCAGATATTGGTGTTCACCGGTTCGCGCCAATCCGCCCGCGTCTCGATGCCATCCAGACCGGCGGCCAGCATGGCGGTGAGCGCAAGATACGGGTTCGCACTCGGATCCGGCGTGCGCAATTCCAGACGGGTCCCCATGCCACGGCGCTCCGGCACTCGGATCATCGGCGAACGGTTCCGCATGCTCCACGCCACGTTCACCGGCGCCTCGAATCCCGGAACGAGACGCTTGTAGGAATTCACCAGGGGATTCGTCACCGCGCACAAGGCGCGGGCATGCTTCAGCAAGCCGCCGATGTAGTGGAGCGCCGTCAGGCTCAACTCCCACTCGCGCTGCGGATCCCAGAACGCGTTCTGTCCCGCCGTGAACAACGACTGGTGCGTATGCATGCCGCTGCCGTTCTGCCCGAACACCGGCTTCGGCATGAACGACGCGATCAACTTGAATTGCCGCGCCACCTGCTTCACCACGAAACGGAACGTCGCAATGTTGTCGGCCGTGCGCAGCGCATCGGCGTACCGGAAGTCGATCTCATGTTGCCCGTGTGCCACCTCGTGATGCGACGCCTCGACTTCAAATCCCATCTGCTCGAGCGTGTCCACGATCGCCCGGCGCGCCTCTTCGCCGAGGTCCATCGGCGCCAGATCGAAGTAGCCGCCCACGTCGTGCGTATCGGTGGCCGGACGCCCATCCGCCGTCGGCTTGAACAAAAAGAACTCCGCCTCCATGCCGGCGTTCATCACGAAGCCCAGCTCGGCCGCACGCGCCACCTGACGTTTGAGCACATACCGCGGATCGCCCTCGAACGGCGTGCCGTCGGGACGGTTCACGTCGCAGATCACGCGACCCACGCGCGCCGACGGCTCCCCCCAGGGAAAGATCTGAAACGTGGTGAGGTCGGGGGCCAGCAGCATGTCGGACTCCTCGACCCGCACGAAGCCTTCGATGCTCGACCCGTCGAACATGATGTCGCCCTGCAGCGCCTTCCTGAACTGCGACGACGGAATCTCGACGTTCTTGATGACGCCCAGAATGTCCGTGAATTGCAGGCGCAGAAAACGCACTTGGTGCGCCTCCGCCAACTCGAGGATGTCGTTGGCGGTGGCGCCTGTCAGGACGGGAGGAACGAGGGAACGACTATGAATCGGCACGATTCGCCAAGAAAGGAGGAGTACACGCGTGTCGTATTGTAGTATTTTTCACCGCTCATGACTTCATCGAATCTTTCCGGGGGCCCGCCCCCCTCCGGCACCGCGGGGTTCTGCGCCGCCTGTGGCGCGGCCATGTCCGCCGGTGCCCGCTTCTGTCATCGCTGTGGCACCCCGGTCGGGCAGGGGCTGCCGCTCACGCGTACACCGGCCGCCTCGGGTGGCGCGGGGGCCATACTCCCCTGGGGCGTTGCGTTCGTGTCCCTGCTGGCGCTTGTGGCCATGGTTGCGGGCAAGAACTTCGGCGCCGCCAAGGGCTCCGGCATCGATGGATCGGCCAACTCACTCCCCACCCAAGCCGTGGACGGCGCCAGCGCCGCGCCGATCGCGCAAGGCGGAGACGGAGGCGGGGGCGCCCCACCGAACATCGCCAACCTCTCGCCCAGCGAGCGGGCGAACCGGCTCTACACGCGCATCATGGAGTACGCCGAGGGGGAAAAAGCCGACTCGGTCGCCTTCTTCGCGCCGATGGCGATGGCCTCGCACGAGATGCTCGAGGGGCCGACCGCCGACGAGCGCTATCATTTCGGCCGCATTGCCGAGGTCACCAACGCCCCGACAGTCGCCAAGGCACAGGCCGACACGATCCTCCAGGCCACGCCCAACAACCTGCTTGGCCTCCTCCTGTCCGCCCGCGCCGCCCGCATGACCGGCGACAACGCCGCGGCCAAGCGCTTCGACCAGCGCCTACTCAAGGCGCTCGAACCGGAACTCGCCACGCGATTGCCCGACTACGACATGCACCGCGCCGAAATCGACCGAGCCGCCGACGAAGCGCGTCGCCCCAACTGACGCCTCCGCGAGGCGCGGTGCGATCCATGCCTGGTCACCGATTGCCGTGACCCCCCAAAAGTGGTACGGTGATCGGGTCAGAACCGACCATCATTCGTCGTTGTCGCGGAGCGCTCCGCGGAGCCAGTCCACGTCGTGACACGCCTTTCCCCGGACACCCCGCCCGTCGCGCCACACGATGTGACGCCAGGCAGCCTCACCGACGCCCTCACGCGATTCGTCCGTGAGCTGTCGGACGGCGCGAGCACCGCGGGTGCCACGTACCAGCGCCTCGCCGACACCGCGCAGGCGTTGGTCGGCATGGAGGGGAGCTGTGTACTGGAGGTCGAGCCCGACGGGTACCGCGTGGCGGCGCCGAGCGGGATCACCACGGTATGCCGCGGTCACCTGTTCACCCTCGACACCTTACCGCCCCTCTGTCGCCAAGTGCTGCTGTCGGGCTTGGCCGCCTGCGACAACGGCGACAACGGCGACACGGCGCCGAAGCAGAGCAGCGAGGGGCCGCAATTCCCGATCGAGATGCGCCAGCTGGTGGCCACGCCCATCATGCTCGACGAGCGCGTACGGGGACTGCTGATCGGCGTCAATCACCACCACGCCCGCTTCGACGCCGATGATGTGGCCCTGCTCGGCTATCTCGCTGCACACGGCGCCCTCGTGATGCGGAGCCGAACGCTAGTGCAGCAGGCCGAGCAAGCCGCCGACGACGCACGCGCCCGTGCCGAAGATGCCGCGCGCGCCGCGGGTAGAAACGCCATCCTGGTCAAGGCCGCCCGCTCGCTGGCCAACGCCACCACGCCCGACGCGCTCTATCGCGCGCTGACCGACATCCTCGCCCAGGAACTGCGGGCGGACGGTTTCGCCGTGTACGCGGCCGATCCGCAGCTCAAGACCGCGCACGTCGAGCATCAGTGGGGGGCCGCCAGCTTCCCGCGTGATCGCATGGAAGCCGCCTTCTGGCACACGCGATTGGGCGAATTGCCGCGCAACGCCACCCCGATGTTCATCGAGGACCTCCGCACGGAGTCCAATCTCGACGACATCGGCCAGGCCTTGGTCGAGGCCGGCGTGTTTTCGCTCGCCCTGCTGCCGCTGGTGCTGGACGAACGGGTCCATGGCGTCCTGGCGATCCGCTACCTCGGCGCGCGACGCTTTGACGACGATAAACGGGAGCTGCTGACGAACCTGGCCACGCAGGTCACCCTCGCCCTCCGCAACTCGCTGCAGTTGGGCGAGCTCGAACGCCGTGCCGATCGCTTCGCCCTGCTGGCGCGCGCCCAGCAGCAGCTCACGCAGCTCACCAGCGAAGAAAGTCTGCCGCAAGCGATCGCCGAAGCCGTGCACCTGGTGATTCCGTGCGAGGTGATCGACGTCCTCGCCCTCGGCTCCGAGGGATTGCAACGGGTGCTGCATATGAAGGCCGGTCGCGTCATCTCGACGGAGCCGGTCACCCTCGCAGCCGATGAGCCGCTCGTCCAGCTCACCGCCCAAACCGGCGTCCCACGCTGGGCGTCGCATCTGGCCGCCGGGCCCGGCGTGGCCCGCAGCACGATGGAGCTCTGCGCCGCCGTGCGTTTCGGGCAACGCAGCGCTGGCGTGATCCGGCTGTTTGGCGCAACGCGAGACGCCTTTGCGCCACAGGACATCGACCTGCTGACCATCATCGCGCGCCACGCCGGCAGCGCTGTGGAAACGGCACGCCTGTTCGCGCTCCAGGACATTCAGCGTCAGCGCGCCGAAAGCGCCGCGGAACTGGCCAGAGTCACGCTGCAGGCCCACACGCTGGCCGATGGCGCGACCGAATTGCTGCAGGTGCTCGACCGGTTCGTCCCCTCGATCGGCAAGGCCATCGGCGTGGCCCGTGCCCGCGATGGACTCATCGAATACGTGGCCACTAGTGGGACGCTCGATGTCTTCAAGGGGCAGCGGCCGGCCGGCTCCAACAGCGTGAAAGACATCGCACCGGACGGCCGTCCCACCGAATTGACCAGCCTCCGCGATGTCGCGCCGGCCAGTGTCGCCGCATCGCTTCCCAACGAATGGGCGCTGGCCATTCCGCTCGCCGCGCGCGACCGCAGCCTTGGCATTCTGCTCGTCACGGCGCCGCATGCCGCGCCCCTGCGGCAGCGCGATCGCATCGCCCTGGAGCGGCTGTCCGCCTCGCTCGCCCTCGCCCTCGACGCCCTGCTGCTCGACGAAGAAGAGCGCTTGGCCCGCGAACGCGAGCAGCTGCTCGCCACCGCGCTCACCACCATCGACCACCCCATCTTCATTCTCGATCGCGTGGGCGTGCGCTACGCCAATCCGGCCGCCGCACGTGAGTATGAATGGTCGCAGGTTGAGCTCATGGAAATGCAGTTCGATCAACTCGTCGTTCGGCAGGATGCCCAAGAGGGCATGCGCGAGGCCGATGGCCTACGCGAACCCGGGGTGCGCCTGTCGCACGACGTCCACCGCCGGCGCGATGGCGATGAGTTCCCCGCCGCCGTCACGATCAGCCCGCTCACCGGACACGACGGCGAGCTGCTCGGACAGGTCGTGAGCGTGCGCAACCTCAGTCTCGATCGACTCCTCGAGGAACAGCTCCGCCACACGGAGAAGATGATCGCCCTCGGCGAACTCGTGGCGGGCGTCGCGCACGAAATCAACAATCCGCTCACCGGCATCTCAGCCTTTGCGCAGCTCCTCCTGGAAGAGGAGCTTGGTGAAGACCAACGCGACTCGGTCCGGCTGATCAAGCAGGAGAGCGACCGCGCCAAGACCGTGATCAACGATTTGCTGTTGTTCGCGCGGGAAACGAAGCAGGGCACCGGTCCGCTCGACATCAACGACCTGATCGAACAGACGGTGCGCCTCCGCGCGTACCGTCTCCGCAGCGCCGGCGTCCAGGTCGACCTGCAACTCGATCCCACCGCGCCACGCATCAGCGGCGACTCGCAGAAGCTCCAACAAGTCCTCCTCAACGTGATCGGCAACGCGGAGCATGCGGTCCTCGGCCGCGATAAGCGGCGACTGATCATCCGCACCAGCCACAGCGAAGACCACGTCGTCATCACGGCGGTCGATACGGGCGTCGGCATGACCGCGGAAGTGCGGCGACGCATCTTCGAACCGTTTTACACCACCAAGCCGGACGGCGGCGGCACCGGGCTCGGCCTCAGCGTCAGCTATGGTATCATTCACGCGCACGGCGGGACGATCAGCGTCGAGTCCGAGCTCGATGTCGGGTCGACCGTCACCATTGCGCTCCCCGCCGTACCTCCTGACCGACTATGACCAGTCTTCCGGACCACGATCCGATCGTGGCAATCGAAGCCGCCGGTGCCGCCCTCGCTCAGGATTCGATGCGCCGGATTCTCGTGGTCGACGATGAGGCCACGATCCGGCTCGCGCTCAGTCGCTTTCTCCGCACCCGCGGCTTCGAGGTGGAAGTGGCCGACTCCGGCGCGGCCGCGCTCGAGATCCTGGCCCACAGCCGCTTCTCGCTCATGCTCTGCGATCTCCGGATGCCCGGGGTCAGCGGCCTCGACGTGGTCCCGCGCGCCCTGGCACTGGACACCGATCTCGGCATCATCATGCTGACCGCCGTCAATGACGCCACCAGCGCCACCGAGGCCCTCACCAGCGGGGCGTTCGACTACCTCACGAAGCCCGTCGAGCTTCCCGATCTCCAGGCGGCCGTCGAACGCGCCATGATGCGCCGCATCCGCAGCGTGGAACGGCGGGCGGTCGATCGCCTCATTCGCGAGGAAGTGGCGCTGCGCACGGTCCAGCTGGAACGCGAGAAGGGCGCACTGCGTGAGATGAGCGTGAGCGTGGCCGAGACGCTGATCAACGCCATGGAAGCGAAGGACCTGTACCTGCGTGGTCACTCGCAACGGGTGGCGGAAATCGCCGCCGCGATCGCCGTGCACCTCGAGCTGGACGCCCTCACCGTCGAGGGGATTCACACCGCCGGACGCCTGCACGATGTCGGCAAGATCGGGATTCGCGAAGCGGTCCTCAACAAGCCAGGGCCCCTCACCCACGACGAATTCGCCCACGTCAAGGATCACGTGCTGATCGGCCTCGACATCCTGTCGCCGCTGCACCACCTCGGCGACGCCCTGCTGTACATCCGCGACCATCACGAGCATTGGGACGGCGGCGGCTATCCGTTCGGGCGTGTCGCCGACGACATCACCATCGGCGGACGGATTCTCACCGCCGCCGATGCCTTTGACGCGCTCACCTCTCAACGGGCCTATCGGGAGCCGATGACGGCCGCCGCCACGCTCGATTACCTCCGCCTTCAGGCCGGTCGACTCCTCGAACCACGCATCTACGATGCCCTGCATGCAGTGGTGCACGCGGGCACCGTGGAAGGAATTCCGCGGGTGAAGTAAGCCGAACGCTTGACTCCCACGCTTTTTGTATGTACTTGGTCGTGCTAATCAGCAGCACACGAAGTCGTGGGTATCACGAGCGGCGTTGCCGCAGCCGGTGCACTAGCCGCTGCGGACGACGACCAGGTTCGAACTTTTCCGAGGAGAGGAGGCGTCATGCCGCGTGGCGACGAGATTGGGAAGCTCCATCTGATGGATGACGACATGGATGATGTGGGCTACGGCCGCTCGTCGTACGACGAAGACGAGGAGGATGGCTACGGCCTTCCGTCTGAAGGCGGCGATTCCCTCTGGGACAGTGCCGACGACGATGACGAGGACGACGACGACGACGATGACGAAGGCGACAGCTTCGAGGACGAGCTGATCGAGGACGAGGACGACGAAGACGACATCTTCAGTCGTCCCGTGCGTCGTGGCCCTGGCCGTCCGCCCAAGAATCCGGGCGCGCCGAAGCCGGCCCCGAAGTCGAAGGCGCCCAAGCCGGAATCCAAGGTGCCCGCGCCGGTGATCATCGAGGAGAGCGACGAGAGCGACGAACTCCTGGACGACGAGGCCGACCTCCTGCACGAAGCCCCCGCGCCAGCGCCGACGAAGGCTCCGAAGGCTCCTAAGGCGCCCAAGGTCGAGGCGCCGGCTCCGGCAGCCAAGCCAGCCCCCAAGGCCCCGGCCAAGCCGGCTCCGGCAGCCAAGCCAGCCCCCAAGGCCCCGGCCAAGCCCGCTCCGAAAGCGCCCGCCAAGAAGGTGGCTGTAAAGACACCGGCCAAGGCACCGGCCAAAAAGGCGCCCGCCAAGGCCGTCAAGAAGGCCGTCGCGAAGAAAGCGCCCGTCAAGAAAGCGCCCGTCAAGAAAGCGCCTGCCAAGAAAGCGCCGGCCAAGGCCATGAAGAAGGCGCCCGTCAAGAAGGCGCCCGTCAAGCCCGTCAAGAAGGCCCCCACGAAAGCCGCTCCCAACAAGGCGGCCAAGAAGGCGCCGGCGACGGCTGTCAAGAAGGCCGTCAAGCCCGCCAAGAAGAGCGCGTCGCGCCGGTGATGCCGCCCGACGAGCAGCCGCCGTTCGTGCGGCGGCTGCTCGACGCGCTGCCGCTGACCATCTGGTCCGTCGATCTCGACGGACGCATCACGTCGGCAAACAGCGCCTGGTCCAAATTCGCTACGGACAACGGAGCGCCCGGCATCGCCGCCGAACAGGCGGTGCTCGGGCGTTCCGTCTTCGACAGCGTCTCCGACGACCCGTCGCGCGAGCAGATCGAACGGGCCATGGCGCTCCTGCGCGAACGGCGCGTGTCGGTGGTGCGCTGGGAGTTCCCCTGCAGCTCGCCCAACGAGGAACGCGTCTTCCTCATGCAGGTCACCGCGATCGACGACGGCCAGCAGGTCTCCGGCTTTGTCTTTTCCACCGTGGACATCACGCCGAGCCACCGCTCGCGTGAAGCGCTCATCAACACCGGCATCGCCCTCGCCGAAGCGATCTCGCTCGATCGCGTCTACGAAGAAGTCGCGCACCAGCTGCTGCGCGCTGTCCCCTCCACCGGCTTCGTCATTGCCCTGGCCGACGACGATACCGCCGAATTCCGTATCACCCACCGGCAAGGCTACGACGCGCACAGCAGCCCGAAGCTCGAGGCCCGGCTGCTCCGCACTTGGCTCGACGCGCTGGCCACCGGCAACGTCGCCCGACAGTCCACCAACGTCGGACTCGAAATCACCGCCCCGCTGATCACCGGCGAAGGCGTGCTCGGGGCCATCACCCTCTACGCCGAACCCATCGAGTCCGAACAGGCGCTCGAAGAAGCGGAACGCGTGTTGGCCGTGATCGCGGCACAGACGGCCGTGGCCATCGAGCGTGCCTGGCTCGTTCGACGGGTCGAGTCGAAGCGCCGGCTCGAAGCGATCGGCGAGGTCGCGGCCGGTGTCGCCCATGAGCTCCGCAATCCGCTGTTCGGCATCTCGTCGGCCGCCCAGCTGCTACGCGTGCGCGCCAAGGAAGACCCGGTCGTCGAAAAAAACGTGGGGCGTATCCTGCGCGAGGTCGAGCGACTCAACCGCATGGTGACGTCGCTCCTCGAGTTCGGTCGGCCCAACGCGGCGCATCTCGTGCCCGCCGATCCGGAAACGGTCTGGGACGACATTCTCGAGGGCGAAAAGGCCCGGCTCGAAACTCGGCAACTCACGATCCGTCGAGCCCGACCGGAGCATCCGGTGCGCAGCCTGATCGACCTCGAGCAGCTCGGACAGGTCTGCCGAAACATCTTCGTGAACGCCTGCGACGCCGCGCCGGACGGCTCGGAACTGGTCCTGATCTCACAAGTCTCGCCGGTGGGTGGATGGCGCTGCCGCCTGTCCAATGGCGGCCCGGCCATCCCACCCGACGTCCTCCCGCACGTCTTCGAGTTCTTCTACTCGACCAAAACGGGGGGCACCGGCATCGGCCTCGCGCTCTGCCAGCGCATCATGGACGAACATGGCGGCACCATCAGCATCGACAGCGTCCCCGAAGCCGGCACCACCCTCACCCTGACGCTTCCCCCAACGGCGGCCACGTGACGTTGTCACTCCTCGTCATCGACGACGACGAAACCGTCCGCTCGACGTTGGTCGAATTCTTCGAGACGTTCGGCTATACCGCGCGCGGCGCGTCCACCGCCACCGAAGGGCGGCGGCTGGCCGCTGAGCACGCCCCCGATGTGGT
>CAITQY010000353.1 GCA_903894655.1 uncultured Gemmatimonadota bacterium | reverse complement strand
TCCTTTGGGGAGCGTGACCTGGCCGACCAAGATGGTGGTGTCGGCGGCGCGCAGTCGCAGCAGGGAGTCGGCAATGAACTCGCCCAATGTTTTTCCCGCCGCCAGTGCCGCCGGCGTGCCGGCGGTGGGCTGTCGTAACTCACTCTGCAGCGTCACCTCGATGGCGGCGGCTTGCGTGGGGGCCATCGCGGTGAGCAGGCGTGACGACGCGTAGCCCATGGCCGCCCGTCGCGACGTGCGCAACGTATCGCTGATCCGCGTGAGGACGATGCGCTGCGCGAGGCTCTGCAACGTGTACGCGCGGGTCGCCGTGGGGGAGGTGAGTGGCGTCGCGGTGACGACGCGACGCGCCTCTGCGTTCCAGACCACCGTGGCCATCGGCGCGTAGACCGGTATCGGTGCGGTACCCGTGCTGTCCGAGCAGCCGGCGAGGCCCGCAATGCCAAGGAGCGCGATACCGTACGGTATCAGCGCCGTGGCACGGACAGGCGACCGTCGCGGTACGTAGGGGGATGGAGTGGGCACGGTGTCTGGATTCTGATGGAGAAAGAGGAGAGCCTCCAACCACGCCGTGTCACACGCGGGTGGGCTGCCGTTGGCGACGAGGAGGGAATGTAACGTCGCGCTATGGTGGCGTTGTTCATCACCGCCCGGATCGACACAGTTCAGCAGCTGTTCGCGCCGCGTCGTTTCGGCCGCCTACACAGGTCAGGGCGGGGGCGCATGGTGCACGCCATGCGCAACGTCTTTGTCACTCACCACAGTCGAACATATGCGCCTCAAACCCCTCGCGTGGATCATGGCCGGTGGTCTCGCGGCGTGCAGTCTCGCGGCGTGCGGAGCATCTGACCGCAGCACGGCCGCGCCGGTGGAACCCGCGCCCCCGACACCCACCCTGCCGCCGGCCACCGGGCTCACCGCCGCCGTGGGGTGCACGCTGACCTACAGCGGGATGAACAGCAGCCCCAAGGTGAACACGACCAGCAATTACAGCTGGAGTTGCAGCGGCACCACGCGCAGTCTCTCCGGCAACGGTATCCCCGATCATTCCGTGGTCGGCGGCAACTTTGCCACGCCGGTGGGAAGGCAGGTCATCTCGTCCACCTTCCCCATCAATCCGGTCAACACCGGCACCGCAGCGGGCGCCGGCATGCAGCCGGTGGGCTATGCCATCAACTCGGTGAAGTTCGATCCCGGCACCGCCGGCACCTGCCGATCCGATGCCACCTCCACCCTGCCCGGCGGCGGATGCGTGGCCGCGGCCGGCCAGGACCCATGGCGCATCGAGGCGTTCGGCGGCGCGTTCACCTTCGGCACCGATGAGAACAACGCGCATACGCAGCCCGACGGGCAGTATCACTATCACGCCATGCCGGAAGGCGTGATGACCAAGGCGAACAAGGGGCAGGGGATGATTCTCGTCGGGTGGGCGGCCGACGGATTCCCCGTGTACGGACGCTATGGCTACACCGTGGCCACGAATGCCGCGTCGGGAGTCACGGTGGTACGCGCCAGCTGGCAGAAAAAAGCGGTGCCCGACGCGGGACGCCCCGCTGTGAGCATCTTTCCCATGGGCACCTTCCAGCAGGACTACAGCTACGTGGCCGGCTCCGGTGACTTGGACGAGTGCAACGGTCGCGTGGGCGTGACGCCGGAATTCCCCAGCGGGATCTATCACTACTACATCACCGAGACGTTCCCGTACATCCAGCGCTGCCTCAAGGGTACCCGCCTTGGCGGCGGTGGTCCGCCACCGCCGCCGTGACGGCGCGACGGTAGTGCGCCTCACGTGGCGCCGGCGCACGACGGTGGTGCTGGGGTGCGTACTCTGGTGCGTGCTGGGCGTCAGCACCGCGGCGTATGCGCACCTTATGCCGGCGCAGCGCGGCACGCTCAACGTGGTGGGGGACGCCGTGTTCGCCGCCCTGTCGCTGCCGGTGTCGGGATTGCCCAGCGTGGACGACGATCACGACGGACGCGTGTCCGAGCGTGAATTGACGGCCCACATGCCGGCGCTGCAGGCGCTGCTCCGCCGTCGCGTGCGTTTTTTCAACGGCGCCGAGGCGGGCCGGATCGACCTCGTCATGCCGATGCCCGACGCGAACGGCCACGATGGCCCGCCATCGGCAGGGAGCACGCAGCTGATCGTGCTCATGAAAGCCACCTTTCGGGCGCCGCCAACCGCCCTGCGCTTCGAGACCGACATCTTCGGCACGGCCGCCAGTGAACGGCAGTTCGCCCTCACCGCCACCCGCGGCGCCGATACCGCCGCCGCCGTGCTCACGCCGTCCCGCAACGTGCACCGATTTTTTCTGGCGCCGTGGCAGGTGGCGCTCGAGTACGGGCAACTCGGCATCCGGCACATCCTGAGCGGTCCGGATCATCTGCTCTTTTTGCTCACCATCATCGTGGCGGCCGCCGGATGGCGCTACTGGCTGACGGTGCTCACCAGCTTCACGGTCGCGCACAGCCTCACGCTGGCGCTGTCGCTGCTCGACGTAGTCCGCGTGTCGCCGCCAATCGTGGAGCCGCTGATCGCGGCCAGCATCGTGCTGATGGCGGGCGCCACGCTGTGGCGGGTACCGCCCCCTGGCCAACGCGGGTGGCATGTGGTCATCGTGTTTGCCTGTGGCCTGCTGCACGGATTGGGGTTCGCCTCCGCGCTGGGTGACCTCGGGCTCCACGGCGCCAACCGGATCAGCACCCTCGTGGGCTTCAACGTCGGCATCGAAGTGGGGCAGGGTATTTTTCTGCTTGGGCTGCTCACGCTTCACGCTGGCATAGCATCGCTGGTGCGCCGTCAACGCCCGGCCAACTCGGCAGCGCCCGCGGCGTGGGATGCGCCGCTGCCGTATCCGCGAGCCATCTCGTGGGTCGCCCTGCTGCTGGCCGCATGGTGGATGGTCCAACGAACGCTCCCGCTGCTGCAACCGACCGGTTGATATTCGCCCGATCCGCCACCCCCACGAATTTCGCGCCGTGGATGAGCGGCGGCCGTAAAGCCGAGCCGCTCGCGGCCGACCAGGACGTGTGCGGAGACGGCTCCGTGATGATCCTCAACATGCCGGGACACACACCCGGTCATCACAGTCTGCTCGTGAAGCTTCGCGACATGGGGCCCGTGCTCATCACCGGCGACCGGTCGCACTTCCGCGAGAACTACGAGAGCAGCGGGTCCCCGCCTTCAAAACGGATCGTGCGGCCGCTAGCCTCGCGATGTTGCCCCGCCACTACGGGCACCGCGGTGCTCACGGCCCAGTCGGATCGTCAACGCGGCGCTCGCCCTATCTCCGCCGCGAAATTTCGCACGACGACCAAGTGCGGGAAGCGCGTCTCGCGCACAAATACGACGGTGCCATCGGGGCCGACGTCGAACGAGGCGTGCACGCCAGGGTCCTCGAACTCGCCCGCGAGCAATTCTTGCGTACTGCCTATCTTCACGCCGGCGGTGAGCTCGACCGTGGTGACGACCAGGCCGGTCGGCGTCAAGTAGTAAAGGCTCCGCCCGTCGCGCGCCCATACCGGTGAGGTGCCGCCAGCACGGTCGATGCGCACCTGAGCACCGGGGCCGGGGAATGGCGCGATATACACGTGTTCATCACTGCTGGCGTTCATGACGATCCATCGTCCATCGGGCGAGAATCGGGCACTGGTTACAAATCCGCCATCCCTCGCCACGTGTGGCAACGCGCGCAGCGTGGTGTCACCGCGTGTCCACCAGCGCAATCCTTGCCCGTTTTCCTCCGCGTCGTTCTGCACACGGCCAAGCAGCGTGCTCCCGTCGCGCGCCATGGCCACCTCGTACACGGCCTGCCTCCCGGGCAAGAGCACGGTGTCGGCACCGCTGCCATCGGCCGAGCGTAACACCGCGCTCCGTAACGAGTCGGTGATCGACCGGAACAGGATACTCCGACCGTCGGGGGTCCATTCGGCACGATCGCGTCCTGCCGATGGGTCTTGTCCCGCCAGCCGCGTGAAGAATCCGTTGGACCGGTCGAGAAGGCCGAGCGTGCCGCGACGTGTAGCACTGTCACTCACGGTCACCACGAGGCGACGCGCGTCGGGTGAGAAGCGCGGATGCTCGAAGGCCAGCGTATCCGGCAATGCCTGTGAGAGTCGGCCCTGCGGATCGCGATACATCAGCAGCCCGGCGGAACTCTCACTCACGTACACCAGGTCGCCCGTGGGGGACATGGCCGCGAAGCCCAGTCCTAAGCCAGCCACGTTCATCTTCACGCCGCCGCCCATCCGCTCGCCCGGGCCCGTCACGGTGAGGGAGCGCGCACTGAAGGGGGCCGCGAAGAGGTCGCCGGTTCGATTCAGGTAGACCAAATGGTCACGGGCGACCCCCAGCACCATGTACGCGTTGGTTTCCGTGTCGGTGATCGTTCCGTCGACGAGGGACAGGGCGAGCACGCGCACCGAGTCGCCCGTGCGTTGGTTGGCCGCAAAGAGCACGACGTTGGACGTTCTTAGCGCCAGGGGCCATCGGGCCACCGCGCCCGCTGGCGCTGCAGCGAGCATGCGATGCCCCCCGCCCGCTTCCTTCACCGCGAACAGCGAGTCGGACTGCACGCCGCACACAATCTCGCCGCGAGACGTCCACGCAATGCCCTGCGGATTCGTCGGCAGCGTGGCGAGGCGGATCGGATTGCCGCCCGTCACGGCAATCTTGAAGAGCTGGCGGTTCACCGCGAACGCGATCCAACGACCATCCGGGGAGAACGTCGGATCGCTCGCGTTGGCGCTCCCCGGAAGGGGCGTCATCGCCAGCTGATCGAGTTGGCGCACGTATAGCTGACCTTCCGTGCTGGTGTCGGATCGCCGCATCACCAACGTGAGGCCATCGGGGGAGAGCGCCAACAGCGTGTTCTGCAGTGACCAGCGTTCCTTGCCATCGATGGTGAAGCGCGTCACCACGTTGGAGAGCGATGCCCCGTGGTCACTGCCTCGCGCCAGCATCCAGGTGGCGACGGCGGTCAGCGCGACCGCGCCCGCCAACAGAGCCGCCGTGGTACGCGTTCGGACACCGCGCGCCGGCGACATCATCGCGCCGCTGTGGTGCGCCCCGCTGGTCGTGGCCAGCGCACTCGCAAACTCGGCCGCACTCGCCTGCCGATCGGCCGGGAGTTTCGCCAGCGCCGTGAGCACGGCCTGTTCCACGTGACTCGGAATCGTATTGCGCACGCGCGATGGCGGCTCGGCCTCGCTCGATAACACGCGCGCCACAATCGCTTGCACACTCGCGCCCGTGAACGGCGGTGCGCCGGTGAGCATCTCGTACGTTACCGTGCCGAGGGCGTAGATGTCACTGCGTGCATCGATGGTGCGTTCACCCATCGCCTGCTCAGGGCTCATGTATTGCGGCGTGCCGAGGCTTAACCCCGTTTGCGTCATGCGCGCACCGGCGGCGCTTTGTACGGCGAGGGCGATGCCGAAATCAGCCACGAGCGCTGAGCCGTCGTGCAGGAGAATGTTCTCCGGCTTGATGTCGCGATGCACCACGCCTTGGCGATGCGCGTAATCGAGCGCACTGGCGACTTCTCGGGCGATGCGCACCGCGTCGGCGATGGGCAGTTGCCGTTCGCGCTCCAATCGCGCGCGCAGCGTTTCGCCGGTGACCAGCGGCATCACATAGTACAGCAAGCCGTCGGCCTCGCCGCTGTCGAGCAGCGGGAGGATGTGCGGATGCTGCAAGCGCGCCGTGGTGCGGATCTCACTCAAGAATCGTTCGCCACCGAGTGCCACGCCGAGGTCGGGGTGCAGCAGCTTGATGGCGACATCACGATCGTGTTTGAGATCGTGCGCGAGGTACACGGTGGCCATCCCGCCGGCGCCGAGTTCGCGGATAACACGATAACGTTCGGCGATGGCGGCGGTGAGACGGCCGAGGGGAGAGGTCATTAGGCGGGAATGTAGCGCTGAAGGGATGTCGTTGGGGGAGTGAAGAGGGTCCCGGGATGGACAAGCGGCGGGAGCGGCCGACGCGGGCGCCCTACGCGGTCGAACAGCCGGAGGCTAGCCGCGCCAGCCGCCAACATGCATGATTGCCATCGCGATGCTTATCCCGCCTCGCCGCCGATCCTTACGCTCGCGCAATCACTGACATGCCTTCACGATTTCGAATGACTTTTCGTGCGGCAATCGCCGCCGGTGCTACGGTCGCCGCCCTCTGTGCGCCAGCATCACTCGCCGCACGGCAGGCGAACGCCAAGCCGGGTCGCTTGGTGATCATCGGTGGTGGGCTCAACGCGAACAACGAGGCCGTGTACCGCACGATCCTCGAGGCGCGGGTCGGCTCCGGTCCGTTCTGCGTGATCCCGACAGCGGGTGCCACACCCGACTCGGCGATGGCCAGCCCGGTCGCCAATTTCGATCGGTACGGTGGCCCGGGTACGGCGAAAGGCGTGTTGATCTCAGTCGCACGGCCGGAGACCGCCCGTGATCCTGCCGTGGTTGCGCAACTGCGCAGCTGCTCGGGGTTCTTCTTCGTCGGCGGTGTGCAGTCGCGCGTCACCGCCGCGTTCCGCCCGCAAGGCACGTCCACGCCCGCGTACGAGGCCCTGATGCAGCGGTGGCGTGACGGCGCCGTGGTCTCAGGGTCGAGCGCCGGGGCTGCCATCATGAGCGATCCGATGATCGCCAACGGCACCAGTCCCATTGCATTCACGCGCGGCGTGCGACGGCTGGCTGACGGCGCGACGCAGGACCCGGACGACACCACCAGTGCGTTTAACGTCTCGCAGGGACTCGGACTCTTTCCCACGGCGCTCGCCGACCAGCACTTCCTGGCACGCGGCCGGTTCGGCCGTTTGCTCGTCGCGCTGCTCGACCTCGGCACGTTCAATCTCGCGTTCGGCATCGACGAGAATACCGCGCTCGTGGTAGACGGACAGGCCGTGCGCACGGTCGGCGCCTCGGGCGTCACCATCTTCGACGCACGCGCGGCGCGGCGGAACGGCCGGTCCGCCACCGGCATCGTGATGCACCTGATGGGCGACGGTGATGCGTTCGACCTCACCACGCGCGCGCTCACCCCGCGTCAGGGCAAGATGCCGGTCGTGCTCGCGACGGGCGACAGCGCCACCGTGGTCGCACCGTCGAACATCTTTGCGCCCTGGGCGTTCCTGCGCGCGCTCGACGGGTGGAGCCGCTCGTCGCAGACGGAGCTCGCCTTCGACGTCAGCGGCGGGCAGATCGTCGTGCATAAGAGCGCGGCGTTCCGCGCCGTGCGGGCGCCCGGCCCCGGTGTGCAGAACACGGCGGCTGGTCTCGGCATGACAGGAATGACCATCGACGTGCGACGGCCGTAGCCACGCTCGTCACGACTAAAGCGCAGGTTGACGTATCCCGATTTGCCGAACAGTCACCGAGGAGCAACAATGGCCGACCCACGCAGCCGCCGCGAGTTCATGGGCCTTACCGTTGCCGGAGCGGCGGGCGCGTTTGCGCCATCGCTGCTTGGCGCCTCGTCGGCCCTTCAAGGATTCGCGAGGAGCGCCGCGATCGATCCGGAGCTCGTCGTGGTGAACGCGAAGGTGTTCACGATGGAACGGGCGCAGCCTGTTGCGCAGGCGTTCGCGGTGAGCGCCGGCCGCTTTGTCGCGATCGGTACCAGCGCTGAGATGCGATCGCTGGTGGGGAAGCGCACGCAGATCATCGACGCCAAGGGGATGTCGATCGTGCCGGGCTTCATCGACACGCACAACCACGCCGGCGGCACCACGCTGCTGTACGAAGTGCTGGTGGGCAATCCATTCGAAGTGGAGTTCGTCACCATCGCGAGCATCGTGGAAAAACTTCGCGTGCGCGCCCGCGAAACGCCGCCGGGCACGTGGGTGTCAGGGTACTTCCACGACGACACGAAGCTCACGGACAAGCGCCTGATCACCATGCAGGACCTTGATCAGGTCTCAACCGAGCATCCGGTCGTGGTGCGCCACCGCGGCGGACACACCGCGTTCTACAACAGCAAGGCGTTCGAGCTGGCCAAGGTCACCAAGGACACGCTGGCGCCCGCCGGCGGGACGTTCGACAAGAATAGTGCAGGGGAACTCTCCGGCCGCGTGACCGATCGCGCGATGGGCATGTTGAATGCCGCTGGCAAGCGCCCGGAGTTCAGTGACGCCGATCGGGACAAGCGCGAGCGCGATGGAGTGGCGCACATCTCTAAGCAGTTCGCACGCTACGGACTCACGACCGTACATCACGAAGGCGGCGACCTCGCCGCGATGCAGGATGTGCGCGCACGCGGCGAGTTGCGTCATCGCATCAACTACGAGGCATCGGGGCGGGCCCTCGAGGCGATGATCGCCAACGGGATCAAATCGGGCTTTGGCGACGACTGGATTCGCTTTGGCGCCACGTCGGAGCATACGGTGGACGGTTCCTTCTCCGAGCGCACGATGGCGTTGAGCACGCCGTATCCCGGCACGACGTACAAGGGCAACGTAACCGAGACGCAGGCTGAGCTGGACGCGTGGGTGGAGCGCGTGCATCGCGCCGGCATTCAGGTGAATTGTCACGCCAACGGCGACGTGGCGATCGACATGTATCTCACCGCATTCGAACGCGCGCTGGCCAAGGTGCCTCGCGCCGATGCGCGTCCCAAGATCACGCATTGCACGCTCGTGAACGACGACCTCGTGCGCCGCATGAAGGCGCTCGATGCCATTCCGGCGATGTTCACGACCTACGCGTACTACAACACCGACAAGTTCCCGTTCTACGGCGAAGCGATGATGCAGCACTGCATGGCGTTCCGCACCATGCTGGATGCCGGCGTACACGCGGCGGCGGGCTCCGATTTCAGCCCGGGCCCGTTCGCGCCACTGATGGGCATTCAGGGGATGGTCACGCGCACGGGATGGGATGGCACCTCGTGGGGCGTGAACCAGCGCATCAGCGTGGATGAAGCGATTCGCGTGAACACACTGAACGGCGCATACGCGTCCCACGAAGAGCACAGCAAGGGCTCCATCGCCGTGGGCAAGCTGGCAGACTTCGTCATGCTCGCCGAGGATCCGCACACCGTGAAGGCCGAGACGATCAAGGACATCACGATCGTGCGTACCGTGGTGGGCGGCACGACGATGTACGAGGGCTGACGGGCACCGAAGCGGCATCAACGACTCTATCAACGACTCTATCAACGACTCTGACCCCTTGGGCATCAACGACTCTGACCCCTTGAACCCACCACGGCCACGGATCGCGCACGCGGCGAGGCTCGTGTACGTTTGGCAGGCTGGTCTGAGATTCCGTTGCGCGGTCGCCTGACTCGTCCCAGGCCCGTCGCCGCAGCAGACGTCGCGATCGATCCCTCACCCCCCGGAGCAGGCCTCGATGTCGGATTCCGTGTCAGCCGAGCAGACCCCGGCCGCGCCTGGGTTGCAGCGGGGCATCCTCACCATCCCCAATGCCGTGGCGCTTTCGGCGGCGGCGATGGCGCCGGTCTTGGCCGTGGTGCTCAATGCGCCCGCCGCGGCGTCGGCCGCGGGCGCCGCCTTGCCGCTCAGCTTTCTGATCGCCTTCATCGCCTGCGCGCTGGTCGGGAACACGGTGGTCCAGTTCTCGCGCAAGCTGCCGTCGGCGGGATCGTTTTACACGTTCAATAGGGCTGGTCTGGGCCCAGCGGCGGGGTTCTTCACCGGCTGGCTGTTCTGGATCGGCTACGCGATTCTCGCGCCAGGGCTGTTCACGGCGTTCGGCGCGTTCGTGCACGACTACCTGCTCGTCACCTTCGCCATCGACGTGCACTGGTGGGTGTGCAGTATGGCCGGCATGGCCGTGGTCTTCGCGCTGTCCGTGCGCAGTATCAAGGCGTCGGTCAATGTCGATCTGGCGTTGCTGGTCGTCGAGGTCCTCGTATTCCTGCTGCTGGGGATCATCGCCATCGCGACCGCGGGATCGGGCAACAGCCAGACGTATTTCACGACGTCGGTGGCCCCCGCGGGTGTGGCCGGCGTCGGCGTGGGCGTGGTGTTCGGTATCCTGTCGTTCATCGGGTTCGACGCGGCCGCGACGCTCGGGGACGAGACCAAAAACCCGCGCCGCAGCATCCCGCTTGCGATCACCGGGGCCCTCGGCGCCGTCGGGCTTTTTTACGTGCTGATGATGTACGCGCTGGCCGCCGGGTACGGACTCAACGACCCGGCCAAGCTGGCGGCCTTTCTTACAGACGCGAACCCCTTCGTCACGCTTGCCGCCCGCGTCACTCCGCGGATGCTGCACCTGGTCGAACTGGCCGCGATCGCCGGCTTGTTCAGCTGTTTTCTGGCCATTCACAACACGACGGTGCGCGTGATGTTCGCGATGGGACGCGATGGTATTCTGCCGTCGTCCATGGGCAAGATTCACGCGACCTGGTACTCGCCGCTGCGCGCGATCATCGCTCAAACGCTCTTCACGGTGGTGATCGGCACCGGCGTCGGGCTCTGGCTGGGCCCCGGCGCGACCGGTGCGTACGGCTTCTGCGGCACGATCGGCACGGTCGCAATCGTTATCGTCTATCTCATGAGCAACATCGCGTTGATGCGCTACTTCTGGACGCACCCGGAGCGTACGGTGCTCACCCACGTGGTCGTGCCCACGCTCGGCGTAGCGGTCCTCATTTATCCGCTGTACTCCGTCGCCAACCCGTTGCAGCTCTATCCGTTCAATTTGGTGCCGATCATCGTGCTGGCATGGGTCCTCGCGGGGCTCGTGCTGTACCTCGTGTACCGGGCCCGATCGCCGGAAAAGATCGCGGCGCTCGGCTCGTTCATAACGGCCGACGATTTGCCGGCCGAGCGGTAGTCCGCCATGGAGCTACGAATGCAGAAACTTGCCGGTCGCATCGCGGTGATCACCGGCGCCGCGTCGGGAATCGGTCGTGGCATTGCGGTGGCGTTCGCCCGTGAGGGGGCGCACATCGTGGTTGCTGATCGCGTCAACGAGTCGGCGGCGGCCGCCGTGCTCAGCGAGATCGCGGAGGCCGGTACGCGTGGCCTCTTCGTGAGAACGGATGTGAGTGACGAGGCCAGTGTGCGTCACATGGCTGACGTTGCCCTGCGCGAGTTCGGTCGCGTCGATATTCTCGTGAACAACGCCGGTATCTTCACCGAGTCGCTGCTCGAAGACATCAGCGTGGAAGACTGGGACCGCGTCGTCAACACGAATCTCCGCGGCACGTTCCTGTGCACCCGCGTGCTGATCGGGCAGATGCTGGCGCGCCGCGATGGCCGGATCATCAACATCGCGTCCCAGCTTGGTCAGATCGGTGGGACGTCGGTGCCACACTATGTGGCAAGCAAGGCGGGCGTGATTGGCCTGACCAAGGCGCTGGCGCGCGAAGTGGCCGGCCGTGGCGTGCTGGTCAACGCCATCGCGCCCGGCCCGATCGAGACACCGCTCCTCGAGAGCGAGACGGAGGAGTGGCGCTCGGCCAAACTCGCGGAACTACCCATCGGACGGTTCGGCCGGGTCGACGAAGTCACGCCGACGGCGGTCCTGCTCGCGTCGGCCGACGGCTCCTACTATGTCGGACAAACACTAGGCCCCAACGGGGGGGACGTGATGCTGTAGGCTCCGGCCTGCCGCGGGACACACTATGACCAACACGATTCAAGACGTTGTAGCGGCCGCCCACGCGGCGGGCGTGAAGCTCATTCGGTTCGAATACTGCGATGTGAGCGGCGTGGCGCGCACCAAAGCGGTGCACGTCTCGCAGCTCGAGCACAAACTGCTCGAGGGCGTCAGTCTCACGCGCGCGCAGATGTCGATCAACTTGCTAGAGCAGATGGTGCCGATCGACGGCTTTGAACCGGTCGGCGAAATCCGCCTCGTGCCCGATCCGTCAACCTTCACCGTGCTCCCGTGGGCGCCGGGGAGCGCCAGCGTGCTCTGCGACCAGCTCGGACATGACCGGTTGAACTGGGGCGCGTGCGGACGATCGTATCTCAAGGACATCATTGCGCGCGCCGCGTTGCACGGCATCACCGTGCAGGCCACCTTCGAGAACGAGTGGTATGTCGCCCGTGAGATCGACGGCGCCTACGTGCCCTTTGACCTGCTGGACCATGCGCCGGTGTACAGCGCCATCGGACACGATC
>CAITQY010000352.1 GCA_903894655.1 uncultured Gemmatimonadota bacterium | reverse complement strand
TGTTCTCGATATCACCGAATGGTTTGGTGAAACGAGCGGAGGGATTCGCACCTATCTGCTCGAGAAAGGGAACTACGTGTCCACCCGCCCGTGGTTGCGGCACACCATGGTGGTGCCGGGGGTAACCGATAGCGTTACCGATGGCGATGGCGTGCGCATGTATCGCCTGAAAGGGCCGCCCATTCCGCGTCAGCGCCCCTACCGATTCATGCTCGCGCCGCGCTCGGTGGGGCGCATCATTCGTGAGGAACGTCCCAGCCTGGTCGAGGTTGGCAGTCCGTTCCTCGTGCCCTGGATCGTAGCGCACGCCACGCGCGCGCTCGACGTGCCGCTGGTGAGTTTCTATCACACCAACCTCACGCAGAAGCTCACGCCCCGGGGGGGCAGCGACGGGCTGGTGTCCCGCGCGCTGATCAACGGCTCCTCGCGATACTTGCGTCGCCTCGACCGATTGTTCTCCCTGACGATCGTCGCTTCGTCGTACTCGGCCACGGAGCTGTCGCGCGTCGGTATCGACCGCGTCGCCCATGTGCCGCTCGGGGTGGATCTCGCCTGTTTCACGCCGTCGCGCCGCGCGTACGCCAGCGACACGCGTGAACGCTTCGGTCTTCCCGAGGGCCCGTTGGCGGCGTTCGTGGGTCGGTTCGCGGGCGAGAAGGAACTCGATGTGCTCCTCGACGGCTGGGCCGAGGTCGAGCGACGCTGTGGTGCGCGACTGGCGTTGGTGGGCGCCGGGCCGATGGAGGCGCGTCTGCGCGCCCACCCGTACGGCCCCCGCGTGACCTTCGTCCCGTTTGTCTCGGATCGCGACGCGCTGGCGGATTTGTTGGCGGCGCTGGATGTGTACGTCGCGGCCGGACCGATCGAGACGTTTGGATTGTCGGCGATCGAAGCGATGGCCAGCGGGACGCCGGTGCTCACGGTGAGTGAAGGCGCGGTGGTGGAACGCGTGCAGCAAAGTGGTGCCGGCAGCGTGTATGCACGGCAGCAGCCCGCGTCGTTGGCCGAAGAGGCCGTCAAGCTCTTCCAGCAGGATATGGTCGCGCTTGGCGCTCGTGGGCGGGCGTATGCTGAAGCGGAGCATAGCTGGAGCACGGTCTTCGACCGGCTCTTCGCGGTGTACCGCTCGGTGCTGGGGCGCTGACCCTTGACGGCGTCAGGCTCGATGTCGCGTCACGCCGTCAGCGCCGAGGGACTTCGGCTGGCGCTCTTCACCGACACCTACGCGCCGCAAGTGAACGGGGTCGCGCGTACGCTGGAGCGACTGGTGGCCGCCGTCGAAGCGCGGGGTGGCGCGGTGCGAGTGTTCACGGTTCATGATCCCGACGCGTCGAGCGCTGCCGGCGTGGGTCGGTTTCCGAGCCGCGCCTTCTGGGCGTATCCGCAGCTGCGGCTCGCGTGGCCACGCCAGCGAGTGGTGCGTGCCGAGCTCGAGGCGTACGCCCCCACGATCGTCCACGCCGCGACGGAGTTCGGGGTTGGACTGGCGGGTCGTCGAGCGGCGCGTGAGCTGGGGATTCCGTTCGTCTCGTCGTATCACACCAGCTTCGTGGCGTACGCCGAGCACTACGGACTCGGGGCGCTGGCTCGACCGGGCTGGCACTTCATGCGCTGGTTTCACAACGGCGGGCTGCGGACCTACTGCCCGACGCAGGCGATCGTGGACGAAGTGAATGCCCGCGGATTCGAACGAACGGCGGTGTGGTCACGCGGCGTCGATAGCGCGCGCTTTTCGCCGGCCTATCGCTCGGAGGAGCTCCGGGCCCGTCTCGATGTGGCCGATGACACGCTGGTGCTGTCGTACGTTGGCCGACTCGCGGCGGAGAAGGGGCTGAACGTGGCGCTCGACGCGCTGGCACTGGTCGAACAGGCGCGTCCCGGTCGGGCGAGATTTCTGATCGTTGGTGACGGACCGTATGAGCACGAGCTCCGGGCACGGGCGCCTCGTGGCACCGTGCTCACGGGAAAACTGGAGGGCACGGCCTTGAGCGAGGCCTTCGCAAGCGCGGATGTGTTCCTCTTCCCCAGCACGACCGACACCTTCGGCAACGTGATGCTCGAAGCCATGGCGTCAGGGCTGCCGGTGATCGGCGCCGACGTGGGGCCGACCCGTGAGCAATTGCAATCGGGCGGCGGGTGGCTGGCCGCGCCCGGCGATGCCGCAGCGTTTGCCGGCGCCATCATCGCACTCATCGACGATCGGTCACGGGTGCGTGAGGCCGCCATTCGCGCCCTCGCGTTTGCCGCGACGAAAACGTGGGATGCCGTGTGGGACACGCTCGTGGACGACTACCTCCGGTTGCACCGGCCCTCGTTGCGCTAAGCAGGCACGACGGCGTACATAGGTGATGGAGGCCGCGGCGGCGTCGCCGGGTCCGCTCTCACTTTTGACGCTCCTTATGCGAAGCTCGACGATACACGGGCGGCGCCACGCGCTCGCCGGAATGCTGACTGCCGCGCTCGTGGCGGGGGCCTGTGTGGCGCCGCTGAAACTGGCGCGCGACGACTCGGAGACGGTGTTGTCCCGCCAACTGCTCGCCGCGCCGAACCCGTCGCAGAAGGGCAGCTTCGCGGTGAAGACGCTGTATTACGGCAGCGGCACCGACAAGCAGCGCGCCGTCTATCGCGATTCGGTCACGCTGAAAACGGCTGTCGTGAACGGGGCCAAGTTCGCCGCAGCGCCCGATCCCAAGCAGGCCCAAATCCGCAAGAAGTATTGGGGATTCGATTTCACCAAGCTGCCGGTGAATGGGCGCGTGTGGTATCCCGACGCGCCGGGGCCGTTTCCCCTCGTGCTCGTGGTGCACGGCAATCATGACATGAAGCAGTTTTCCGATCCGGGCTATCGCTACCTCGGCGAACTGCTCGCGTCGCGCGGCTACATCGTGGCGTCGGTGGACGAAAACTTTCTGAACGGCAACATCCGCGGCGAGAACGATGCGCGCGGATGGATGCTGCTCAAGCACCTGCAGTCGTGGAAGCGCTTCAACGACTCCACCGGCTCGCCGTTGCAGGGCAAGGTGGACATGCACAACATCGCGCTGATGGGTCACTCGCGCGGTGGGGAAGCGGTCACGGTGGCCGGCGCGTTCAACCGCTTGGCGTATTATCCCGACGACGCCACGGTGAAGTTCGATTTCAATTTCGGGATCAAGTCGCTCGTGGCGATCGCGCCGGTGGACGGGCAATACCGCACCGCCGACAAGCCGACGCCGGTGGCGAACTACAACTATTTCCTGATCCACGGCTCGCACGACGGCGACGTGTCCACGTTCAACGGCCTCGCACAATACGAGCGCATCCGGTTCACCGACGGCAAGCCGTGGTTCAAGTCGGCGGTGTTCGTGTACCGCGCCAATCATGGCCAGTGGAACACGACGTGGGGCAGTCTCGACGGTGGACCGCGCAGCGCGCGGTCGCTCGATACGCGCGGTCTCATTTCGCAGGCCGATCAGCGCCACTTCGCCGAGGTGTACATCTCGGCGTTTCTCGATGCCACGTTGCGTGGGAAGAGCGAGTACTTGCCGATGTTCCGCGATCATCGCGTGGTCGGTCAGTGGTTGCCGAAAACGATGTACACCACGCGCTTTCAGGAGAGTGCGTTCCGCACCGCCGCTGATTTCGAGGAAGACGTGGACGTGACCTCCGGCTCGGTGCCGGGGATCGTGTTCTCGAACGACTCGGTGGCGGTATGGAAGGAATCGCCCGTGCCGTTCCGCTCGCGCGGGTCCACGCAGGCGCACAGCGCCGTCACGATCGGCTGGAATAACCGCATAGCCGGCGACGACACCACGAAGCTGGGTACGGCGGCGTCGTTCGCCATGCAGGTGAGTGATTCGCTGCGCAGCGCGTGGAACGTGGGCGCAGCGTCGTCGCTGGTGTTCTCGCTGTCGCCGACCGATGCCAAGCCCGGTCCGCGTGCCGTCGCGCGTGACACCACGAAGAAGACCGACTCACTGTCGAAGGGGGCACCGAAGAAGGCCGCGCCGAAGAAACCGTCGGTAAAGAAACCGAAGACGAAGGACGCGAAGCCCGACACGGTACCGATCGATCTCTCGATCGAGGTGACCGACACGGGCGGACACTCGGCGACGGTGCCGTTGTCGGCGTACGGTGTGGTGCGTCGTCCGCTGGAGTCGTACGTGTATCGTCGCGCTGGCCGCGACAAGCAGCGGTTCGCCAACGTGTACGAGATCGTGCTACAAACGTATGCGATTCCGCTCGCCGATTTCACCCGCGCCACGCCCGGGTTCGATCCTGCCCGCATCACGCGCGTGCGGTGGCGCTTCGACCGCAGTCTCGCCGGCACCATCATTCTCGACAATATCGGTTTCTCGAACATGCGCGCTGAGTTCACGGCACACACGATCGGAGCGACGCGATGAGCCGCTCCGCTATGCGGTTTCGCCGAAGCGCGCTGGTTGCGGCGATGGTCACGGGCACCGTCGCGACGAGTGCACAGGCGCAATCACCGGCACCGGGCCAGCGCGAGCGCTATGCGCCGCTCGTGCTCAAGCTGCCGGCGTCGGCCCGCGTGTTGTCGTTGGGCGGTGCGCAGGTCGCCCTCCGCGATGTCGATGCCGTGTTCGGCAATCCCGCGTTGGTGGGAGTCGGCACTGGCCTGGCGTTCGGTGCGGAGCGCTACGCCAGCGGCGCCACGGCAGGACAGTTCGCCAGCAGTTCCACCATCGGACCGCTCGGCATCGGTGTTGGCGTGCAGCTGCTCGACGCAGGGCCGCGCTACGGCGTGTTCCCGGCGCAGAGTGAGCTGCTCACTCGGGAGAGTGCCGGTGGCACCACGAGTCTGGCGGCAAGCGTGGCGGCATCG
>CAITQY010000351.1 GCA_903894655.1 uncultured Gemmatimonadota bacterium | reverse complement strand
TCACGCGTGGCATTCATCCCACGGGCTACCGCGGCAAGCTCTGGACGATGCGCCAGTTCGCCGGCTTCGGAACGGCGCGTGAGACCAATCAGCGCTACAAGTTCCTGTTGTCGCAGGGACAGACGGGCCTGTCGGTGGCGTTCGATTTTCCCACGCTGATGGGGTATGACGCCGACCACTCGCGCTCGGAAGGCGAAGTCGGCAAGTGCGGTGTGTCGATCTCGTCGATGGCGGATATGGAGACGCTGTTCGAGGGCATTCCGCTCGACAAGGTGTCGACGTCGATGACCATCAACGGCCCGGCCATCATTCTGTTGTGCTTCTACATCGCGGCCGCCGAGAAGCAGGGCGTCAGTGCCGAGAAGCTGCAAGGCACCGTGCAGAACGACATCCTGAAGGAGTACATGGCGCAGCATGCCTGGTGCTTCCCGATCGAGCCAGCCCTGCGTCTGATCGTCGACGGGTTCGAGTGGTGTGCCAAGCACACGCCGAACTGGAATACGATCTCGATTTCCGGGTACCACATTCGCGAAGCCGGTGCGACGGCGGCGCAGGAGCTCGCGTTTACGCTGGCCGACGGCTTCACGTATGTGGAGCGCGGGATCGCGCGTGGGCTCGATGTTGACGAATTCGCCCCGCGCCTCTCGTTCTTCTGGGACATCCACAACGATTTCTTCGAGGAGATCGCGAAGCTGCGTGCCGCGCGTCGCATCTGGGCGCGTCATCTCAAGGAACGGTTCGGTGCCAAGCATCCGCGCTCGTGGATGATGCGTTTCCATTCGCAGACGGCCGGTGTTACGCTCACCGCACAGCAGCCCACGAACAACGTGGTGCGCGTCGCCTATCAGGCGCTGGCCGCCGTGCTCGGCGGCACGCAGTCGCTGCACACGAACTCGATGGACGAGACGCTGTCGCTGCCGACGGAAGAGGCGGTGCAGGTCGCGCTGCGTACACAGCAGATTCTCGCGTACGAGACGGGGGTGCCGAACGTCATGGATCCGCTCGGCGGCTCGTACTACGTGGAAGCACTCACCGACCAGATGGAGCAGGAAGCCGAAGCGCTCTTCGCGCAAATCGACGATTTCGGCGGCGTCGTGAAGGGCCTCGAGGAAGGCTGGTTCCAGAAGAAGATCGCCGAGAGCGCCTCGCGTCAGCAGTGGGAGATCGAGCAGCGCCGCAGGCTCGTCGTCGGTGTGAACGAGTTTGTCACCGACGAACCCGAACTCACGATTCCGATCCTGCGCATCGGCGCGTATGCCGAGACGGAACAGCGCGAGCGCCTGGCCGCGATGCGTGCTTCGCGGGACCACGCGCTCGTCACGGAGCGGCTTGATGCCCTGCGGAACGCAGCACGGGGCACCGAGAACGTGGTGCCCCGCATTCTCGACTGCGCGCGCGCCTACTGCACGCTGTATGAAATTCGCGCCGCGCTGGAAGACGTGTTCGGCGCGTACCGCGAGCCGGTGTTCTTCTAGGTCCGGCTAGTCGGTCAGCAGGCGTTCCATGGTGGCAAGATCGCGAAGAAACCCCTCCGCCTGCTGACCGCTCATGTGCGCGGGATCGAACTGTCTGGAACCGGAATGCTTGAGGAGCATCGTCTGACGTGCTGCCGTCACCGCGTCGTTCCAGTCCACGATCTTCATCGACCATTCCGCGAAGTCACGCGTGCTGATCTCTTCGACACTCAGCAACTGACAGTTCGTGTGTCGGGGATCCTTCGCGATCTGATGGTAGAGCGCGTTCACGGCGAGCCGCTCCCCCTCGAGCGCCTGCAGGAACTGGCCACCGCCGTAGCACAGAAGACCCGTAATCGCGCGTTCCCGGTTGGTCTCGGCCGCCGTGTCCATGATCGTAATGAAATCACGGTAGCGCAGGTCGTCACGCGCATCGCTGGCATAGATCAGACGGATTGTCTGCATAGCATTCCCGCTCACGTTCGAGACCGGTCTTCCCGCCGGCGACCCCGGCTTCGGGATGCCTGACGACTTGTGTGAGACCGTGGGGGTATCTAGCGTGTCCGGATGAAGACGACCAGCCCTTGGTGGGCGACACACTTTGATGCGCAGTACCTCCACGAGTACGAGCCCCTATTCAATCTCGTGCAGGATCGCCGTGAGGTCTCGCGGCTCCTCGATGTGCTGGAGTTGCCCTCGGGCGCTCGCATTCTCGACTGTCCGTGCGGTCAGGGCCGCCATGCCCATCTCCTGGCCGAGGCGGGTTTCGACGTCGACGGGCTCGACTACTCCAAGCCCCTGCTCGAGGTCGCCAAGCGCCGCGGGACCGGAAAAACCCTGCGCTACACCCAGGGCGATATGCGGAAGCTCCCTGGCAAGTGGTCCGGGCGTTTCGACGCCGTGGTCAACCTATTCACGTCCTTCGGGTTCTTCGACGATCCGTACGACGACCGAAAGGTGCTGGCCCAGTTCGCTCGGGTCCTCAAGCCCGGCGGGCTGCTGATCTGGCACGGTGGCAGCCGTGATGGGGTTATGGCGCGCTTTCTGGCCCGTGACTGGTGGAGCACGGAGGACGGGACTGTGTTCGGTCAGGAGCGTCGGTTCGACCCGCTGTCCGGCTTCCTCGAGATCACGTCCACGTGGCGTGGGCCGAAGGGCGAGGGCGAGCGGACGCACCGCATTCGGCTCTACTCGGCATCGGAGTTGGC
>CAITQY010000350.1 GCA_903894655.1 uncultured Gemmatimonadota bacterium | reverse complement strand
GCGGCCTCGTGGCGCTGCTGTTGCGTCGATGAGTCGGCTGCTGAGTTAGCTGCCGATGCACTGGTTGTCACGACGGTTCGCAGCCCCGATCAATGGCGCAACCTCGCTGACACGTATCAGGCGTTGCTCGATTGCCTGCCCGACGGCCGAGGTACTTTTTACTCGACTGGGTGGCTGCAGGCGTTCGCGGCGATGTACCTGGCCGAGGGGCGTCGATGCCTTTTCTGCTGATCTGGCGAGGGCGGAACCGCTGCACATCAAGCGGAAGCAGGAACTCGTCGCGGGGGGTCGGGAGCGTCACTCGTTGTTCGAGAACGCGGTGGAGCGACAGGGTTACCGGGACATGCTGGAGGTGGCCGCGAGCGAGTGGGTCGGCCGACATTACCTGCTGAAAGCCGACGGAAAACCCCTGGCCTTTGGGCTCTGCTTTCACAAGCAGCGCACGCTGGTTTGCCATGTCACGGCGTTCGACCCGGACCCGGGGCACGACGCAGGTGAAGGTGGCGCGCGGCTTACGCCGCGGTCTGAAACGGTTGGCCCGCGCGAAGGGCAAACCCGCGGGTCCTACCGGATGAGATCGCGCACCGCCGGGGCTTCTTCGCGGCCGAATGCTTCGATGTAGCCCAGCAGTTGATGTACGGCCATCTCATCGACCAGCGCACCGAACCGGTCTCGTTGCAGGAATCGCTTTACCCCCGCCCGGAGCGTGTGGCTGAGCAACGGTGGTAGCGTCCATCGGGGGACGCCGAACCAGGTGATCATCGGTTCGCGCTTCTGGGTGGCCAGCCACCCGGAGTAATGCCCGACCCCACGATAGAATTGCGCGACGGCGCGCAGGCTCTGCCGCGCCGACGGCAGCACGTGCTCCACGGTACTCCCCGGCACGTACAGCCACGGCTGCCCGTCGAGCACGTCACGGAGAAAGCCCGTTTCTTCAAAGCCCACTTTGCGCGTCGGTGTGACCCCGAGGCGAGGATCGAACTGTCGATCGCCGATTGCACGCAGGCGCACGGCCATGTTCGCCCCGAAGGGCAAACCATTCGTGTGGATGAATCGCCGCTCGGGGCCGTGGTTCAGACACGAAAAGGGGTGCAGCCCGACGGCGTCGATCGCCTGCGGTAACCAATCGGGTGTCGGCGGCAGAAAGTGCGGCAAAATGCGGCCGCCGAAAACGGTCGTCTCCGGGAATGCCCGAAAGGCGTCCACGTAGCCGTGTAGAAAATTGGCAGGAACGATGACATCGTCATCACACCAGATCACCACATCGGCGTTGAGGCCGCGCGCCACGTCGAGCGCCCGATTGCGCGCATGGGAGAGACCAGGCGTCGGCTCGTCGACGTGCTGCAGCGCAAATGGCCCGCCCCAACGGCTCGCCAGCTCGCTGGATCCGTCGGTGCAGGCATTCGTGACGAGGACCGCCGTGAGCGAAACCCCCGAGGGCACTTCGACAGCGGCGAGACATCGAAGCGTTTGCTCGAGGAGCGCCCGTCGGTTGTGCGTGCAGATGACGAGGGAAATGATCATCGGCACACCTCGTATGGCGGTCCAGCCGATTGCGAGCGAGTATCTACCAGTATGCGCATAAAAATATGCAGGAAGTCGGAATGGTATGCGACGTGCGACCGCTTGGCGCAGGCGCTGCGCACAATTTCACGACCGCTACAGTCACCCTGTGGCCGTCTTGATGAAACTACACCTGCTCTACCGCCGCGCCATTCCTCCGTGGCCGGCCAAGTGATACGACGAAACACCGCTGGTCGTCTCGCTCCCCACGGAACTTGGGTCCACCGGAATCGCGTCGATCTCGCCGATTTTGCTCAATTCCAAGAGTCGCGGGAATGACTGACCGAGCGAACCTGACCTTCTGGTATGTGCTCGCCAGCGATGGCGCACCAGAGCACCGCGACATGTGCCTCGTGTCGGCGCACGCGCTGCGGCACGTCGATCCGTCGGCGCGCATCGGTCTGCTGTGTGATCCCCCGAGTGCGGCGGCGGCGCAGCAGGCTGGTGTGCCGCTGCGGGATGTCTTCGATGAAGTGTTGGTGAGAGATACCGGCGGGTCAACCGCCATGCTGCGAAGCCGCGAGTTGAAGCTTGGACTCCGTGGTCTCGTGCGTGGGGATATCTGCTATCTTGATTCGGACACGCTGTTCGTTGAACCGATAGGAGAAGTCCCGCGCCTCGTGACCGGGGTCGGCATGGCGTTCGACGGATGGTCGCACCGGAGGGGCGCCGTCGATGCCCCGCCCTTTGTGGAGCCAGGCTATACCAAGATCGGGTGGCCATTTCCGCCGCCGCGATACTTCAATGGTGGCGTCATCTTCTGGCGTGACAACGCGACGGCGCACCGTTTTGCTACCGCATGGGCCGAGGCGTGGGCCGTGTCGGTACGCGCCGGCATTCAGCTTGATCAGTTGGCGTTGGCGCACACCGATCGCGAACTTGGCGGCGTCATCGACGCGTTGCCCAATCGATACAACGCGCAGATCAATGCATGGCCGGGGTTCGCGTGCGATGCGACGATCTGGCACTTCTGGCAATCCACGGTTCCCGCGCGCGAGGCGCCGCTGTCCGTGTTCGATTCCCTCATTGCCACCTTTATACGTACCGGCGAGTTCGACGTCGAGCGATTCGATCGGGCCCGTAAAAAGCACTACCCGTGGGTGCGCAGCCGTGGGCTGCGGTCGTACCTCTATACACGAAACTATTTGGAAGCGGTGAGAGAGTTGCCGCAGGCATTGGGCCGGTTGGCGTCCGGCCGTGGGATCACGTAGGAATGGCCATACTGAAGCGTTTCGCGCGGAAGGTGGTGTCCGTACTGGACGCGCGGGACTACGACCGGTGGCATCGACGCCAAGCGGAGCATGCACTTCGCACGATGCGGGAGCACAACGGCGTGCAGCTCACGCCGGCGCTGCGCCGTATAACGAACGCATATGCCGCCGATGTCCTTGGCTCGCGCCGATATGCACCGTGGCTGCATGTCTATGCGGCGATACAGCGTCGCTTCGTGGAGGGATGGCTCCCCGACAACTACTTTGGGCGCGTCGTGGTCCCCAACGTCAACAACGGACTCCGGATCACGTCGCTCAAGACCGCCACCAATATGATGCTCGATACGCCGGCGCTTCCCGATGTCGGGTACATGATCGATGGGGCGATTTATGATCGGCAGATGACGCGTATTGACCTGACCACGCTGCGCGCAGCCATTGATC
Organism: uncultured Gemmatimonadota bacterium; assembly: GCA_903894655.1. Lineage (GTDB taxonomy): Bacteria > Gemmatimonadota > Gemmatimonadetes > Gemmatimonadales > Gemmatimonadaceae > Gemmatimonas. The sequence continues at coordinate 525 of CAITQY010000350.1, read as the reverse complement.
CCGATGTGAGCACGGTGTTCGTGAAGTCCGATGCCTCGTCGCGCGGGCAGGGCGTTCGGCCAATTGCCGTCGCCGCCCTCACCGACGCGGCACTGCAGGCCTGCGGCAACTGTGTGGTGCAACTTCCGATTCATCAACATCCGTTTTTCGACGAGATCATTTCAGGCACACTGGCGACCATACGGGTGACCACCTGCAAGGAGCCGGACGGTATCGTGCGACGCCGTGCCGCGTATCTTCGCGTGGGTCGGGCGAACACGCAGTGGGTGCAATCCGACAACTCGGTCCGCATTGCCGTGACGTCGAACGACGGTGACCTTGGCGATGTCGGGTTCACCGAAGACTGGCGGCAGTGGACGGCACACCCCGACTCCGGCTTCGTGTTTTCCGGAAGCCGAATTCCGGGATTCGCGGAGGCGTCGTCGCTGTGTACGTCTCTTCACCAGAAGATTCCGCACTTTGGCATTGTGGGGTGGGATGTTGCTGTGAACCGCGTTGGTGAGACGCAAATTATCGAGTGGAACG